>NZ_JBYCKI010000010.1:0-1848 GCF_057473305.1 Thiomonas sp. TH-17 | reverse complement strand
TCGCGAAACATCCCTTTCCCGTTCAAACCGATTCGCTATGCTTGCCTCATGAACAAACAACGCCTTTTGCGCCACAAACGCAGCCACCTCACCGACCGCAACTTCCCCAGCGCGGGCGAAGATGCGGCCATCGTCGCCGTTGAGCCCTCGCCCTACGACCAGCCGGGCAGCAGCTACAAACTGGCGTTCACCGACACCGAGTTCATCCTGCGTGAAGAAATGCGTGCGGTGCGCATGCAGCTCGAGCTGCTCAAGCCCGAGCTGATCCAGACCGAGCACGGCATCGAGTCCACCCTGGTGATCTTCGGCAGTGCGCGCATCCTGCCGCGCGACGTGGCGCAGCAACGCCTGGCCGACACCATCGCCAAGGGCGATGCCCTCGCGGTGACGCGGGCGCGCATGCAGCTCGAGATGTCACGCTACTACGAAGAGGCGCGGCGCTTCGCCACTCTCGTCACCCGCGCCACCTGCGATGCCGACGCGCCGCTGGTGGTCGTCACCGGCGGCGGCCCCGGCATCATGGAGGCGGGCAACCGCGGCGCGTTCGAGGCCCAGGGCAAAAGCATCGGCCTGAACATCGTGCTGCAGCACGAACAGCGGCCCAACCCCTACATCACGCCGGAGCTGTGCTTC
This sequence comes from Thiomonas sp. TH-17, assembly GCF_057473305.1. Classification (NCBI taxonomy): domain Bacteria; kingdom Pseudomonadati; phylum Pseudomonadota; class Betaproteobacteria; order Burkholderiales; genus Thiomonas; species Thiomonas sp. TH-17. The sequence continues at coordinate 1,215 of NZ_JBYCKI010000010.1, read as the reverse complement.
CAGTTCCACTATTTCGCGCTGCGCAAGATGCACTTTCTCATGCGCTCGGTCGCGCTGGTGTGCTTCCCCGGCGGCTTCGGCACGCTCGACGAACTGTTCGAGGTGCTTACGCTCACACAGGCGCGCAAGGTGCGGCAGCGCCCCATCGTGCTGTTCGGCGAGAGTTTCTGGCGCAAGCTGATCAACTTCGACTTTCTGGTCGAGACCGGCATGATCTCGCCCGAAGACGTGCACCTGTTCCACTTTGTCGAAACCGCCGAGCAGGCCTGGGACGTGCTGTCGCAGGCCTTCGATCCGAACGGCGCGGAGGGCGGTGCAGAGGGCGACACAGAGGCTGAATCCGAGCCTGCTGCCCCATGAGCGCCAGCCCCGTCATTCATCTCATCGGCGCACCCACCGACATCGGCGCGGGCGACCGCGGCGCCTCGATGGGGCCGGAAGCGCTGCGCGTGGCCGGCATCGACCGCGCCCTGCGCGCTCAGGGCCTGACCGTGCTCGATACCGGCAATCTCGCCGGCCCGCACAACCCTTGGCAGCCGCCGGCCTGCGGCTATCGCCATCTGCCCGAAGTCATCGCCTGGAACACCGCGGTGCATCAGGCCGTGGGCGATGCCTTGCGGGCTCAAGCCCTACCCATCCTGCTGGGCGGCGATCATTGCCTGGCCATCGGCTCGCTCAGCGCGGTGGCGCAGCATTGCCGCGCAAACGGCCGCAAGCTGCGCGTGCTGTGGCTCGACGCCCATGCCGATTTCAACACCCATACCGTCACGCCCACCGGCAACATCCACGGCATGCCCGTGGCCTGCCTGTGCGGCAACGGCCCGCAAGCGCTCACTACCCTGGGCGGCCCGTCGCCGCAACTGCAACCCTCCTGCATCCGGCAGATCGGCATCCGCAGCGTGGATGCGGAGGAAAAACGGCTGGTGCATCAGGCCGGGCTCGACGTGTTCGACATGCGCTACATCGACGAATACGGCATGCGCAACGCCATGCGCCGGGCGCTCGAAGGCGTAGATGCCGACACCCATCTGCATGTGAGTTTCGACGTCGATTTCCTCGATCCTGACATCGCCCCCGGCGTGGGCACCACCGTGCCCGGCGGCCCCACCTACCGCGAGGCGCAGCTTTGCATGGAAATGATCGCCGACACCGGACTGCTGGCCTCGCTCGACGTGGTGGAACTCAACCCCGCCTTCGACGAACGCAACCGTACCG
>NZ_JBYCKI010000009.1:0-2747 GCF_057473305.1 Thiomonas sp. TH-17 | reverse complement strand
GTTTTATTGCGATACTGCGTTGCCAAGTTGCCTTCGGCGCTGCAAGTTACTATCAAATGTCGCCATTTCGGCTCTTCGGCTAACATCGCATCCATCAGGCCGATGCTTTCCGGACTGTTGCCTGATCGTGCGATCGACACCAGTAAACCGCCACTTGGAGCGAGCACGCCGGGTCGTTCAACGAGCAACGTACCGGCGGCGACGGCGCGGCAGGGGATGCCTAAGTGCGCCTGTAACACCGGGGCGAGACACTCGCCCACGAACAGCGAGCTGCCTGAGCCTGACAACAAGATGTTTCCAGGCGTAGGGGCAAGAGCCTTCGCGAACACGGCCCGCGTGGCATTGTCGAGCAACTGCGCATTGGTCGCGCGCCAAGTGTCGGGTTGCTGCAGGATTTCACGCAGCGTGTCGGCGCAGCCGAGGCGGTGTTGTTGTTCTATCGACGTCGCGCGCAAGCCGGAAAGCGACGGTGTGGCACGAGCTGATTCGGATCGCATGTTCATGTGATAAAGTATGACAGGTTACGAAACTAAGTGAAAGCATACTACAGAGGACATGACATGAATCAACCATCGCAAGCCCCAGCTCTCCAAGCACATGCCCTTCGCGACCTGTCTCTCTCGCACGGCAAGCGCACCCGTCTACATCGCTTGCTGTATGGCCATGGTCCGGGAAACGGCACTTTGCTGGTGCTTCCCCTGGATCAAGGGCTGGAGCACGGCCCCACCGATTTCTTCCCGCATCCGCCTGCGGTCGATCCCGAATACCAGTTTCATCTGGCCGAGGCGGGCAGCTTTTCTGCCATTGCGCTGGGCGTCGGGCTCGCCGAAAAGTACCTCGGTGCACATTGTGGCAAGGTGCCGCTGATCTTGAAGCTCAACGGCAAGACCAACATCCCTGAGGATAACGAAGCGACCTCGCCGCTGTTTGCATCGGTGGAGGATGCAGTCCGCTTGGGCGCCGATGCCGTCGGCTGCACCTTGTATGTCGGTTCTCCGCGTCAGCACGATGAACTGGTGCAGCTCGGCCAGGTGCGAGCGGACTGCGAGCGCTACGGCATGCCGCTGGTTGTGTGGTCTTACCCGCGTGGCAATGCAATCGAAGCGAAGGGCGGCAAGAACACGTTGTACGCGCAGGATTACGCGGCCCGCGTCGCACTGGAGGTCGGCGCCGACATCGTCAAGTTGCACCAACCCGAGGCCAGCCGACAGAACGTCCCCGCCCCTTATGTTGCACTCGATGAAGATTCGCCGACGCGAACGCGCCGTGTTGTACGCTCGGCCGGCCGCACCATGGTGTTGTTTTCCGGGGGCGTCAAGAATGACGATGATGATGCCGTACTGCACAAGGTCCGCGAGTGCATGGACGCTGGTGCTACTGGCGTCATGTTTGGCCGGAACATGTGGCTGCGCCCATTCGATGATGCTGTGGTGTTGGCACAGCGCACACTCGAAATCCTGCGTCAGTACCCACGTCCGGAGTAAGCCGTGAGCGGTGATGATTGCCACAACTCGCACGAGCGCCCGGCTTGGCATGGCTGCTGTTCTCATCCATCAACGGGAAGTGCAGCCCGAGAGCAAAACGACGCCAATCCGCTTCAGGCGGTCAGCGCGGTGGAGCGCGGACTGCGTTTGGATCAGTTTCACCCACGCAGCACGCTGTGCGCGCAAACGACATCAATCGAGAGGCCGTGTTCGCCTGTCATTGATGCGCACGCCCACCTGAGCTGGATGGCTCATACGCGCAACGGTGTCTCGCTCGGTGAAGAGATGATCTACTTTGCCGATCCGAAGGCGCTGTTGCCTTTGATGGACCGCAAGGGCATTGTGGCAATGATCAATCTCACGGGGGGAGTAGGTAGTGGCCTTGAGCAAACCATTGCTCGCTTCGAACACGCCGCTTCCGGCCGTTTTTACACGATGACCGAACCATCACTACACTTGTTCGACAGGCCCGACTACCCAAAACTACAGGCGGATGCGCTCGCGCGCGCGCGCGATGCAGGTGCCTGCGGGCTCAAGGTATTGAAGACGCTCGGTTTGTATCTGCGCGAGCACATCGATGGCGGTCCGTTGGTAGCCCTGGACGATATGCGCTTTGATCCAATGTGGGACGCTTGCGGTGCCTTGCAGATGCCGGTGTTCATCCATACTGCTGATCCGATAGCATTTTTCCAACCCATCGACGGCAAAAACGAGCGCTACGAAGAACTGGCGCGCCATCCCGATTGGTCGTTCTGCGGTGCCGACTACCCGTCGCATGCGGCGTTGATCTTGGCGCGCGAACGCGTCATCGCCCGGCACCCGAAAACCACGTTCGTTTTGATGCATGTCGGCAGCCAAGCATACGATCTCGATGCGATCGATGTCCTGATGACTCATCATGCCAACGTGCTGGTGGACATCAGTGCGCGCATCAACGAGCTCGGTCGCCAACCAAGGCGGAGCCATGCGTTCATCAAGAAGTTCCAGGACCGCATCCTCTTCGGTACCGACGCGGTGCCACCGCCCTACGGCAACGATGTGCCGCAACAGTTGTTTTGCGACGAGCTGTACGACATCTACTATCGATTCCTTGAAACCGAAGACGAATACTTCGACTATGCACCGGCTGAGCTCCCGCCACAGGGGCGCTGGCGCATTGCCGGTCTCGGGTTGCCCAAGGATGTGCTGCGAAAGCTCTATCACGACAACACAGCACGACTGATGCGGTGGAATGTCTGAACATGCCCAGTCGTCCACCTGATT
>NZ_JBYCKI010000008.1:0-3494 GCF_057473305.1 Thiomonas sp. TH-17 | reverse complement strand
GGACAACGACATCCTGCTGGAATTTCTCGCCGAATCGCGCGAGCTGCTGAGCCAGGCCCAAGACCAGTTGCTGCGGCTGGAATCCCAGCCCGACGACAGCGACGCGCTCGGCGCCATCTTCCGCGCCTTCCACACCCTTAAAGGCGGTGCCGGTTTTCTCGAAGCGCAGAACATGGTGGACTGGTGTCACCATCTCGAAGACCTGTTCGACAAGATGCGCAGCGGCAAACTGCGCGCCACCGCGCCGATGATCGACGCCATCCTGCGCGCCACCGATGTCATCACCTCCATGCTCGACGACATGGCGAGGGGTGAAAATCCGCCCCCCGGCCCGGCCGCATTGGGCGCGGACATCCAGACTTTCGCCCGCGGCGAAACGCCAACGATGCCTGTGGCGGCCAAGGCGCCCAGTCCCGCGCCTAGCAGCGTCACACCCAGCTCCGCCCCCCCGGCCGATACCGCGCAGGAAGGCCTCTGGGTCACGCAGACCGAGCGCAACAGCGGCAGCACCGGGCTCTTTGCCGAACGCCGCACCGCCGACGCCGAACCCGGCGGCTCCATCACCCAAGACGAATTCGAGCGTGTGCTCGACGACCTCTATGGCGCAGGCCAGGCGCCGGGCGCCGCACCTGCGGTCGCCGTTGCGGCACCGGCCAGCCGTACCGCTGACGAGATCACCCAGGACGAGTTCGAGCGCGTGCTCGACCAGATTCACGGCGCAGGCCACGCCCCCGGCCAAGCGCCTGCTGCTGCGGCCAAGCCCGAAGCACATGCCCCGGCGCCAAGAAGCGCCAACAACAATGGCAGCGCCGCCGAAGAAACCTCCATCCGCGTCGATTCCACCCGGCTCGACCAGGCGATGAATCAAGTCGGCGAACTCGTGCTGCTGCGCAACCGGCTCAGCGCCGCCGTAGCCCGCATGGGGCAGGAAGACGAAGCCCTGGCCCGGCTGGCACGCGAAACCGATCTGGCCGTCAACGACCTGCAGAACACCGTCATGCGCCTGCGCATGCAGCCCTGCAAACGCCTGTTCCAAAGCCTGCCTCGGGTGGTGCGCGACGCCTCGCGAGCCTTAAGCAAAAAAGTGCGGCTGGACATCGAAGGCGAAGACGTGGAGATCGACAAGACCGTGGTCGATGCGCTCTCCGGCCCGCTCATCCATCTGGTGCGCAACGCGCTCGACCACGGCATAGAAGAGCCTGAAGTACGCCGTCAGGCGGGCAAGCCCGAGGAGGCCGTGCTGCGCGTGCTCGCCCGCCATCTGGGCGACAAGGTGCAGATTCTGGTGGGCGACGATGGCCGCGGCATGAACGCGCAAAAAATCATGCAGCACGCCATATCCAAAGGCGTCATCACCGCGCAGGAAGCCGCCCGGCTGTCCGAGCGCGAGATGCTCGAACTCATCTTTCTGCCCGGCTTTTCCACCAAAGAGCAGGTCAGCGAACTCTCAGGCCGTGGCGTGGGCATGGATGTGGTGCGTTCCACCGTCACCTCGTTGCGCGGCCGCATCGACATCGACACCACGCTGGGCAAGGGCAGCACCCTCACGCTGGAGTTGCCGCTCACCATGGCCGTGCTGCCGGTGCTGTATTTCCGCCTGCGGCGCGAAACCTACGCCCTGCCGGTAGCCGCCATCGAAAACCTGCTCGCCATCGACCCCGAGCAGGTGCACTCCATCTCCGGGCGGCTGATGGTGCAGGTCGATGGCAACCGCGTCGTGCCCTACATCGACCTGGGGGCTTTGCTGCAAGACCGTCCGATCAATCTGCACAAAGACCAGAGCGAAGGCATTCTCATCGAGCAGGGGCTGCTGGTGGTCTCAGAGGCCATGGGCACCGAAGACTCGGTGGTCAAGCCGCTGGACATCTCCACCAACGACACCCTCTACCAAGGCGCCACCATCTCGGGCAATGGCGAGGTGGTGCTCATTCTCGACGGCGCCGCGCTGGCCCGGGTGCAACGCAAGAGCTGACCCACTGACCCATCATGGACGACCAATCTCTCGACACCCTGCGCCGCGACTTCATCGCCGTGGCCGACGCCACCTACGCCTTTCAGGGCGCGCTGAAAAAACGCCTGCGCGAAATCGACCGCAAGGCGCTCAACGCCCAGGTGCTGGTCAAGCGCCACGGCAAAGAACTCGCCGGCTATGGCGTGGTGGCCCAGGCCTTCCGCGAAGGCGCCCAGGCCATGCAGACCTCCGCCGAGCAGGTGCAAAAGCTCATCAACCCGCTGATGCTGCACTTCATGGAAACACTGCGCGACGTACAGCAGATGGAAAGCCTGCGCAACATCCACAACGCCGCCACTGCGCATTGCCCCTCACTGGCCGAGCGCATGCGCCAGCACGCCGACATGCAGGATCGCCACGCCGCGGGCAGCCGCCGCGCCGGTCTGGCGCTCAACTCGGCGCTCGACCGCTTTCAGTCCGTCATTGCCGAGCTCGACTATGTCGTGGTCAACGGCCGCATCGAAGCGGCGCTGAAAGGCACGGTCAGCGCGCCGCTGGCGCAGGTCTCGCTGGAAATGGACCGGTCTGTGAGCGGCGTGCAGGAATTGCTGCGCACCTATCGCGAACAAATTGAAAGGATCATCGAATGAAATCGCTGCAGTTCTTCAGCCAGGGCAATCACCACTGGAACATCATCTACGACCAGGACGAGCGCCGCGTCATCGACTCCAACGTCTATGCCCTGAGCGTGGACGACCAGACCCTCATCCTCGATCCGGGCGGATTCGAGATCTTCCCGCAGGTGTTCAGCGCCCTGGTCGAAGTGGCCCCACCCGGCTCGCTCAAGGCCGCCTTCGTCAGCCATCAAGACCCCGACATCGCCTCCAGCCTGCCGCTGTGGAATGCTTGCAGCCCCACCATCGCCTGGTATGTGCCCAAGCTGTGGAGCGGCTTCATCCGCCATTACGGCGCGCTCGATGCCGATCTGCGCGACATCCCCGATGAAGGCGGCGAAATGACTCTGGGCTCCGCCCGGCTGCAGTTCGTCCCCGCGCATTACCTGCACTCTTCGGCGAACTTCCACGTCTATGACGCCTTCGCCAAAGTGCTGTTCTGTGGCGATGTGGGCGCGGCGCTGCTGCCCGCCGGCCATGCGCCCTTCGTCGATCGCCGCAACATCGAATCGCCCGCAGCGTTCGACGAGCACATCAAGTCCGCCGAGTACTTCCACAAACGCTGGATGCCGTCGATGGCCGCCAAGCGCAACTGGTGCGAGCGTGTTTCGAAGATGGACATCGACTTTCTCGCCCCGCAGCACGGCGCCATTTATACCGGCGAAAACGTCAAGCGCTTCATTGACTGGTTCGACGCGCTCAAGGTCGGCTCCGCCGTCGAGTAAGCCGTCCCCCACCCTGTCCCAACCGTCAAACCAATCTTCCTCACGCATCATGGACGCCACCGCCCTCCACTATCTGCAACAAGCTCTGGAACCGCTCGACAGCCTGGAAATGCTGGCCGAGGCCGACGCCGCCATGGAAAACGG
>NZ_JBYCKI010000007.1:0-7890 GCF_057473305.1 Thiomonas sp. TH-17 | reverse complement strand
TCCTCGGTGGCCTGCTTGGTGCGGGCGAAGATGATCATGCCATCGAACGGCTCGACCTCCAGAATGCGGGTGAGCGCGTCGAGCTTGTGCAGGCCGCTGACCATCCAGTAGCGCTGCTGAATGTGCGTGGCGGTGGTCGTGGCCGCCTTGATGGTGATCTCCTGCGGATCGCGTAAATAGGTTTGTGCAATTCGGCGGATGGCCGAGGGCATGGTGGCCGAAAACAGCGCCACCTGACGCTGCGGCGGGGTCTTTTTCAGGATGGACTCGACATCGTCGATGAAGCCCATGCGCAGCATCTCATCCGCTTCGTCGAGCACCATGTGCGCGAGCTGGTCAAGCTTGAGCGTGCCGCGCTCCAGGTGATCGATGATGCGCCCCGGGGTGCCCACCACCACATGCGCGCCCCGCTTGAGCGAGGCGAGCTGCGGCACGTAGCTTTGCCCGCCATAGATCGGCAGCACGTTGAAACCCGGCAGATGGGTGGCATAGCGCGCAAACGCCTCGGCCACCTGGATGGCCAGTTCGCGCGTAGGCGCCAGCACCAACGCCTGGGTGTGGCGTGCATTGCAATCGATCTTGGCCAGGATGGGCAGCGCAAACGCCGCCGTCTTGCCGGTACCGGTCTGCGCCTGCCCGAGCACATCGCGCCCGGCCAGTAGCGGCGGAATGGTGGCCGCCTGAATGGGCGACGGGGTCTCATAACCCACATCGCGCAGGGCTTGCAACAACAGTTCGGGCAAGCCGAGTTCGGCAAAGGGGGAATTTTCTTGAGAAGTCATGGATTGTGGGCCTTGAAGACGGCTAAACCTCTATTGTGCGCGCGGCGCCGAAACCTGATGCGAATGTGCAATGCGTCGAAGCTTCAGACCCAAAAGTCACATATCGATACGTTGAAGTACTGAAAAAGCCACATTCTCTCAATGTTGCAAACTGAAATGACACTTATATCCGGAAAATGCAATAAAAACCTTCTAGTATCTGGCCGCTGTACCGCCTTACGTTATGAGGTACATGTGTTTCATCGATAACAACTTGGAGTCCAGATCAATGATTCGTCAAATCAAGCGACTGACAGCCATGGCCGCTGTTTTGTCCCTCGCCGCATGTTCCAGCATGGACATGGGTTCACAGGCTGCAAAAACCGAAGCCACAGGATCGGCGGGTGGCGCCAACAGTCAGAATGCGAATAACAAACTCGCACGCTGCAACGCCCCGCTGGGCACCATCACCGTAGTGGAAGACACCAATACGCCTTGGTATGGCATTCTGACCAGCCAATATCAGTTGGGCCCGACCACCCCGGTGCTCAAGCTCATGATCCAGCAATCGAACTGCTTTGTGGTGGTTGATCGTGGCCGCGCCATGAACAACATGATGCAAGAGCGCGCGCTGGCCCAATCGGGCGAGCTGCGTCAGAACTCGAATTTCGGCAAAGGGCAAATCGTTTCGGCTGACTACACCCTGAGCCCCACCATTACCTTCTCGAACAACAACGCTGGCGGCATCGGCGGCTTGGTCGGCGGCCTGCTCGGCCCGGTGGGCGCCATTGTGGGCGGCAGCGTGAGCGCCAAAGAGGCCAGTACCCTGCTCACCTTGGTGGACAACCGCTCGGGCGTGCAGCTTGCCGCTGCCGAGGGTAGTGCGAAAAATTGGGATTTCGGCGCCATTGGCGGCTTGTTTGGCGGCGCTGCGGGCGGCATCGGCGGCGGTTACGCCAACACGGCGCAAGGCAAGGTGATTGTGGCGGCCTTCATGGATTCTTACAACGGCATCGTCAAGGCCGTCGAGAACTACAAAGCCCAGGAAGTCAAGGGCGGCCTGGGCACCGGCGGCCAACTTGGCGTGCAGGGCGGATCGACCCCAGCCGCACAGCCTGTGGCCGCAACGCAGACCGCCCCCGCAACCATGACACTCAAACAGGCGCAAGAGAAACTCAACGCGCAGGGTTTCCCGGTCGGCACCCCCGACGGCGTGATGGGGCCGAGAACCCGCTCTGAGCTCAAGCGTTTCCAGAAGTCGCGTGGCCTGCCCGAATCGGGCGTGCTCGACCAAGCCACGATCGCTGCGTTCAACCAGTAAACGTAAGAGCAGCCTGCCCGAGAGGGCAGCTCTCGACGAAAGGCCGACTTCAGTCGGCCTTTCGTCTTTTTGACATGCGCAAAACGCAACATGTCAGACAAACTTTGCCAACAAAGTCACAGAATTTCACTATAAAGCGACCTGCAGCGGCAAAAGTTCCTGCCGTCGCACCCCGGGGAACTACGACAAACTTGGAGTCATCAATGGCATCTTCTCTCAGCACAACCCGTCCAAAGCCGGGCCTGCTCGACCGTGAAAGCACGGTTGCAGGTCCCAATTTCAACCGCTGGCTGGTGCCTACCGCCGCGCTTGCGATTCACCTGTGTATCGGCATGGCCTACGGCTTCTCCGTGTTCTGGCTGCCGATGAGCAAACTGCTTGAAGGCACAGACCCGGCAGTGTGCGGCTCGATGGGTTTCTGGGGCCATCTCACCACCACAACCTGCAACTGGACCGTGCCGTCGGTGACGCACATCTTCGAAGTATTCATCGCCTTTCTTGGCATCTCCGCCGCCATCTGGGGAGCCTGGCTGGAACATGCTGGCCCGCGCAAGGCCGGTTTCATCGCCGCGCTGTGCTGGGGCGGCGGTCTGGTGCTCGGCGGTATCGGCGTTTACATCCATCAGCTCTGGCTGGTGATTCTGGGGGCCGGAGTGCTGGGGGGCATTGGTCTGGGGCTGGGTTACATCTCGCCCGTCTCGACCCTCATCAAATGGTTCCCGGACCGTCGCGGTCTGGCCACCGGCTTTGCCATCATGGGATTTGGCGGCGGCGCAATGATCGGCGCACCGCTGGCCGTGGCGCTGATGAAGAATTTCAGCGCTTCGGGCACGCTGGGCGTCGCTCAGACGCTGATCATCATGGGCGTGCTCTATTTCGTGGTGATGTCGGCGGGGGCGTTCGGCTTCCGTGTGCCGCCCACTGGCTGGAAGCCGCGGGGATGGACGCCCAAGGCCAAGGGCGGCAATGCCATGATCACCGACCATGAGGTGCATCTGAACAAGGCGATGAAAACGCCGCAGTTCTGGCTGGTCTGGTGGATTCTGTGCCTGAACGTGACGGCCGGCATTGGCGTGATCGCCATGGCCAGCCCGATGCTGCAGGACGTGTTCGGCGGCCGCCTCATCGGTCTCGACAGCGGCGCGGCACTCGATGCGGCGCAGAAGGCCGCGCTGGTCGCGGCAGCCGGTGGCCTGGTCGGTTTGATCAGCCTGTTCAACAGCGGTGGACGCCTGTTCTGGGCCGCGCTGTCTGACTACATCGGCCGCAAGGCGACCTACGCGGTGTTTTTCGCGCTGGGCGTGGCGCTCTACGCCAGCCTCCCCGCGCTGGGCCATAGCGGCGCAGCAGGCTTGTTCATTCTGGTGGTCTGCGTCATCATGACCATGTACGGCGGTGGCTTTGCCACTGTGCCCGCCTATCTGGCCGACTTGTTCGGCACGCAGATGGTGGGCGCGATTCACGGTCGTCTGCTCACCGCGTGGTCGGTTGCCGGTGTGGCCGGGCCTTTCCTCATCGCCGCCATCCGCCAGACCCAGATCGACGCCGGTGTGGCGAAGAACCTGGTCTATGACCGCACGCTCTACATCCTGGCCGGGCTGCTGCTGGTGGGCTTCATCCTCAACCTGCTGGTGCGCCCGGTGGCCGCCAAATACCGCATGACGCCGGAAGAACTCGCCCGCGAACGCGCGCTCAAGCACGAAGACCGCATTGCCGGTGACGCCGAGCACGCGGCACGCGGCAGCTTTGGTCTGGTCGGCGTGCTGGCCTGGGCCGCTGTGGGCATTCCCTTCTTCATCGGCGTTTATATCGCGTTGCAGAAAGCGGCTGTGCTTCTCTGAAGGTGACGGTTCAGCGCCGGGCGGGAAGCCCGGCGCCGCGCACTTCCAGCACGATGCTGTCGAGCAGGGCGCCACGCGCATCGACCAGGGCGATCTGGTGCCGACCCGGCAGCGGAAACCAGGGCAAGCGCGCGCCACGGCCCAGAGGGCGCCCATCGACTTGCCAGCGCGCATCTGCGGCAGAAGCGGTCAGTTCGACGCGCTGATGTTGCGGCGGAATATCGGGATCGAGCGCAAGCACCGTGCCGTCCGTCGGGGCGGTGATGCGGTGGGCTGCGACCGAGGGCGCGGCGGTTTCACCTCGTCCAGCGTGCAGCCTCACCCCAGCGCTCAAACCGGCTGAACGGGTTTGCGCGCCCAGCGCAAAGCGGCTCTGCGCCGTGCCGGGCAGAAACCATTCGCGGCGCGGCGCTTCGCCCTGTTCATCGAAACGCACCTCGACGCGCTGCAGGCCAGGCGGCGGCGCGGGCTGGCGGCTGGGCGCTTTGGCGTGCAGGGACCGCATCACCGCGACCCAGACGGGCGCGGCGCCGCTGACGCCGCTGACCTCGTGCATGGGCGCGCCTGCGGCGTTGCCGACCCACACGCCCACGGTGTAGCGCTGCGACCAGCCCACGGCCCAGTTGTCGCGCATGTCTTTGCTGGTGCCGGTTTTCACCGCGGTCCAGAAGCGGGTGGCCAGCAGGCTGTCGGTGCCGAAGGTCGGCGCGCGGGCGTTGGGGTCGGAGAGGATGTCGCCGATGATCCACGCCGCGCCAGGATCGAGCGCTTGCCGCGCCGCACTTTTCTGTCCCGGTATCAAGGTGACGGGCGACACCTTGCCGCCATTCGCCAGGGCGCGATAGGCATTGGTGAGATCGCGCAGCGACACCTCGGCCGCGCCCAGCGCCAGGCTGTAGCCGTAGTAGTCGCCAGGCTGTGCGAGTTGCACGTCCAGCGTCTGCAGTTCGCGCGCAAAGGCATCGGGCGACACCATCACCAGGGTGCGAACGGCCGGAATGTTGAGCGACGAAGCCAGCGCGGTGCGTACACTGACCCAGCCTTTGAAGCGATGGTCGTAGTTCTGCGGAATGTAGAGGCCCGAAGCGGTAGGGATCTGCGTGGGCGTGTCGTCCAGCAGCGAAGCGGCGGTGAGTCGGCGCTCGGCAAGGGCCTGGGCATAGAGCAGGGGTTTGAGGGTGGAGCCGGGCTGGCGGCAGGCGGTCACGCCGTCCACCTCGGCAGCCAGGCTGTAGTCGCCCGAAGAGCCAACCCAGGCCCGCACTTCGCCGCTGGCGTTGTCGAGCACCAGCACTGCGCCGTCCTGCACGTTGCGGCCGCTCAACTCGCCGAGCGCCTTCAACAGGGCCGCCTGCGCCACGCGCTGGATACTAGCGTCAAGGGTGGAACGAATCTGCGCGGGCGGCCGCCGGCCTGGCGGCGTGTTCAGGGCCACCAGCTTGCGTCCCAGATGCGGCGCTATGCCGCTGCTCGCGGCAAACTCGCGCCGCTGCAGCGCGGCGGCGGTTTCCTGCGGCAGCCCGGCGCAGAGTTCGGAGGATGGCAACCTCTGCCCCTGCATCTCGCGCAGCACGCCGCAAGCGCGCTGCGCGACCTTGGTCGCAGGCGCATTGGGCGCGCGCACCAGCGCGGCGGTGATGGCGGCTTCGCGGGCATCCAGGCCTTGCGGGGCTTTGCCGAACAGGGTGCGGGAGAGCGCGTCGATGCCGACCACATCGCCGCGAAACGGAGCGAGGTTGAGGTAGGCCTCCAGAATCTGATCCTTGCGCCAATGCCGCTCCAGTTCGGTAGCGGTGATGGCCTGGCCGATTTTCTGCCCCCAGTCACGTCCTCCGGCCTTGATCCGCAGATCGGCGTCGAGCAGGCCCGCAAGCTGCATGGTCAGGGTGGACGCGCCGCGCGTGGTGCGGTGAAACAGATGCCCCCAGGCCGCGGCAGACACCGCCCGCCAGTCCACCCCGCTGTGCTCGTAGAAGCGGCGGTCTTCGCTCAAAACCAGCGCGGTGCGCAGCGCCGGCGACACTTCGGAGAGCGCCACCCATTGGCCGCGCCGCACCGTGGGGTCGGTGCGCAGGCGCTGCACGACCTCGCCGTGGCGGTCGAGGATCAGGGTTTCGGAAGGCCGGAAGTCGCGCCGCACTTCGGCGAAGGCGGGCACGGCGGCAGCGGCAGGTTGCGACACCAGCAGCGACGACGCCAGCATCGCGCCTGCCAACCGCGTCAGCCGTAACCGCAGACGCAGCCGTCGCGCGGCTTCGCTCATGGCCGCGCTCCAACCTCGAAGCGGGCATTCGGCGCCTCGCCGAACATCTCGGGCGCATACATGGCTTCCACCCGCGTGGGCGGCAGGGCGAAGCTGCCCACGGCGTTCAGCCGCAGGGTGTATTGCAGGCTGACCTTGCCTTTGGGCAGATAGGCGTAGTAGCTGCGGAAGGCGCTGAAGCTGCGCTCTTCATAAGCCTCCCAGCCGTCGCCCTTGTCTTCCTCACCGCGGGTGGCGATTTCCGAATCGCGCCCCAGACCGCCGCCCAGAATGGACGCGCCGCCGGGAATGGGGTCGGAGATGACCACCCAGCTCATATCGCTGCTGGCGTTGACCTCAAGTGTGACGCGCACCACGTCGCCACGCGACCACTTGCCGGGCACGGCCTGCTCTACCGCGGTGAGGGTTTTGCGGATGCCATAGCCCGCATCGAAAGCCGTCTTCAACGGCACCGCCGCCCAGGACTGCACAGTTACCCAAGGCTTGCCGCTGCCTTGCTGCTGCACCTGCAGGGTTTGCGCGGTCGCCGACGGCCAGGGGAGGAACACGGTGTTGTTCGCCCAGTTCTGCGCGGCATTCGGTGCGCCGAGGATGCTGCGGGCGTGCATTGCGCCGCTGACCGAAGCGGCAGTCACCGGAGCGACCTTGCCCCAATCCACCGCGCCGCTCTCTTGCCCCAGCGTGACGCGGGTCATGCCCTGCACTGGCTCGGACTCAAAGGTGCGCGAGAACTGCTGCAGCGCGAGCGAACCCCATAGATTGGCCGTAGTGGTGGACCACGCGCCGCGTTGCTGGCGGGCGATGAAGCCGCTGGCCAGACGCGGCAGTTCGCCCTGCCAGGCCGGGTTGCGCATGACCAGCAACATCAGCCGCGCGGTGTTCACATCGCCGCCGGTCATCAGCCACCACCAGGCATCGCTGCGCTCGGTGTTGAATATCAGCTTGGTTCCCTGCCAGCTCAGGCGGGCCTTGAGAATGCTCTCGGCCTCGGCCATGCGCTGCGCGCGCTCCGGCACATCGGGCAGGCGCTGGAGGATGGACAGCCAGTCGATCACGGCACTCGTCGGCCACTGATTGGGCGCAAGGGTGAGGCTTTCCAGCAGGCGCGGCTGCGCCTTGCCGTCGCGGGCCAGGGCTTCAATGGCGGTGAGCTTGCGCACGTCGAGATCGGCGCGCGGCGCCCAGAAGCTGCGCTCCACCCGGCCGGCCACGAAGGCGGCCAGGCCAGACTGCATCTGCGCCTTGAGATCGTCGGGAATGACAAAGGCCGGATCGAGCTTGGATGCCTCATCCGACGCGGCCAGCAGGTAGGCGGTGAGCACGTCGCTGCCGTGATTGCCCTCGCCCTCGCGTACCGGGAAGTAATTCGCCAACCCGTCGGCGTCGAGATAGGTGGGCAGCGCGGCCATCACCGCCTGCCAGCGGGCCGCGTCCATCAAGCCGATGGCGATGCTGGACTTCTGCTCCAGACAGCCGTAGGGGTAGCGGCGAAACCAGTCGCGCACGCCGTCCAGCCCGGCCACCAGGGTGGGTTGCATCGCGAGTTTCACCCCGCCGCGCGGCCGCCCGAAGGCGGGGTGCGCCCCCTCGGGGGGCAGCGACCGCGTAGCGGGAGCGTGGGGGCCCGCCACCCCGCCGCGCGGCCGCCCGAAGGCGGGGTGCGCCCCCTCGGGGGGCAGCGACCGCGTAGCGGGAGCGTGGGGG
>NZ_JBYCKI010000006.1:0-5485 GCF_057473305.1 Thiomonas sp. TH-17 | reverse complement strand
TGCTCTTCGCTGAATCGACTCGTCTTCATGTCCATCATTCTCCATCGTGATGGACTCCACGAACTTCACCGTGGTACGGCTGACGGGGAGCAGGTCACGTCGAACGAGGGCAAGGTCAGGAATCTCTACGGCTCATGCTGAGGCTGTCCCGGTCGCGGCGGATGCTGCAATGAAGTGAGGCGCACGCTCACTCGCCGCTCGGATTGTCTTGATTCTTCAGCTCTGCGAACTTTGCCGCCATGGTCGGATTGCCCCGAGTCAGTTTTTTGATCGTCACATCCTGAGCCTTGTCGTTCGCAAGCCGGAGGTTGCGATCCGTACCGAGTAGGGCTTCCTTGGTCTTCTGCAGGTGGTCGATGGATTTATCGATCTCATCGATGGCCGTCTGAAAACGTCGTGAGGCCAGGTCGTAGTTCTTCCCAAAGGCGGTCTTGAAGGCTTCGAGCCCTTCCTCGAAATTCGTGATGTCGATGTTCTGCGCCTTGACGAGCGCCAACTCCGATTTGTACTTCAGGGAATTCATTGCGGCGTTGCGCAGCAAGGTGATGATGGGAAGAAAGAACTGCGGCCGGACGACATACATCTTCGGGTAACGGTGGAAAACGTCCACGATTCCGGTGTTGTAGAGCTCGCTGTCGGGTTCGAGCAGAGACACGAGGACCGCGTACTCGCAGCCCTTTTCGTTTCGGTCTTTGTCGAGCTCTTTGAGGAAGTCTTCGTTCTTGCTCTTCGTCGATGTCTGATCGCTCTCGTTTTTCATTTCAAACATGATCGAGACGATCTCGGTTCCCGCCTCGTCCGCGTCACGAAAAATGTAATCGCCCTTGCTGCCCGTTCGGGCGTCGTTGTCCTTTTCGAAGTAGGCCCGCGGAAATGCTGTCGCCCGGATGCGGTTGAACTCGGTTTCGCAGTGCTGCTCAAGGGTTTCACCCACCATCTTGGTTGACAGGCGGGCTTTCATATCCCGAAGACGCTCGATCGCCTGGTCACGATCCTTGATCAGGTTTTCATATTTGTCCTTGAGGGCTTGCTCGGTCAGTTGCTTTTCCAGCGCCGCGCGCTCAAGCTCGCTCTTGAGCGCAATGCGCTGCTGTTCGACAGCGCTGACGGCTTCGTTGATCGCAAGTTTCTGCGTCACCTCAATGGAATTGAGCGTGGCCTTCAAACCCTGAATTTCCGCATCCTTCGTCGCTGCGGCCGTCTGGAGTTCGCTCACCAGCCGCGCCTCGGCGAGCTGCACGGCAGCGAGTTTGTCCTGCTTGGCTTGCTCAAGTGCATGCGCCAAGGCATCTCGCTCCTTTTCGACGGAGCCCAGGGCTTCATTCACCGCCAATTTTCGAGCGACCTCGCTGGCGCCAAGGCTGGCCTTCAGTTCCTGGATCACACTGTCTTTGGCTGTAGCCAGCTTTTGCAGTTCACCGGAAACCTGCGCCTTGGCCAGTTCGACGGCATTGCGCTTGTCCTTTTCGGCGAGCTCGAGTCGGTCGTGCAGTTGCCTTTCGAAATCGCTATCGCGAACTTGCTTCAGGATGTCCGCGTACCCCGCCTCATCAATCTTGAAAGCCTTTCCGCAGTGCGGACAAATGATGTCATGCATACGAGCTCCTCATATCGCCTATGCGATTCACCGCAACCATAGCCCATAGGTCGTCAGCGCATACAGCCCCACCCCCACCAGACCGCCCACCAAGGTGCCGTTGATGCGGATGAACTGCAGGTCTTTGCCCACGCTACGCTCCATCTCCTGCACCAGGGCACGGTCGTCCCAGCCTTTGACGGTGGAGGCAATATGCTCGGTCACGCCGCTGCGCAAATCCTGCGCCAAGAGCTCGGCGGCGTTGAGGATGTGACGGTTGATCGCCTCGCGCAGGCTGGCGTCGCTGGCGAGTTTGTGGCCGATGTCGCTCAAGGCGGCATGCAGATGCAGGCCGAGGTGAGAGTTCGGATCGGAAAGGTCGCGCCGCAGCCAGTTCTTGGCTTCTTGCGCCAGACCGTCCACATAGGTGTGCACGGCCGGGTTGTCCACGAGTTGTGTCTTGAGTTCCTGTACCCGGGAAATCAGTGCCGGGTCGGTGCGCAAGCGGGCGATGAAGTCGTCTACCTTCTCGCCATAGGCCACTCGCACCGGGTGGTCAGGGTCATGCAGCACGTCCTGCAGTTCGGCCATCAGGGCATTGGCGAGTTTGTCGGCCAGTGAGTCGGCGAGATTATCGACGGACTTCACGGCATTGACGAGGGTGATGATGGTCGGCCACTCCTTGCGGGCATGTTTCACCATCAAGGCGGAGACGCGCTTTTTGACCTCGTCCTGGTTGAGGAAGTCGCCGATTTTGTCGAGCGTGCCATCGAGCAATTCCTGGTGACGGCCATCGCGGGTGAGCACGGTGAGCACCTGACCGGCGGTCTGCGCGGCGTCCCAGCGCTGCAGGGCATCGAGCACGATGTCCTTGAGGCCTTGTTGCAGCCGACGATCATCCAGCCAGTCCAGGGCTTGCAGGCCCCATTGCCGGGCGGCGTTCACCCAGGATTGCACCCGTTCGGGGTCAGACAGCCATTGGCTCAGGCGCGCCGCCGGATCGAACACGGCAATCTTCTGCAGCAGCGTCTTGGGTTCGAGAAAGTGATCGCGCACGAACTCCGCGAGGTTGTCGGCGATGCGCGCTTTATTGCTGGGAATCAGGGCGGTATGGGGAATGGGCAGCCCCAGGGGATGGCGAAACAGCGCGACCACGGCAAACCAGTCGGCCAAGGCGCCCACGGCGGCGGCTTCGCAGAACGCCTTGACCCAACCCCAGACGCCCAGCCCGCCGAACGCTGTGGCGGTAATCAATCCGGCGATGGCCAGACCGAGCAGACCCAGAGCGAGGGCTTGCATGCGGCGCAGGGCTTGCAGGCGGGGATCGGCCACGGCTGGGGAGGAATGCAAGGCGAGCATGGGCAGGGACATTGGGGGATGGGACTCAGGGTTCAGGATGCGGTGGCAAAGGTCATCAGGCCCAGCGGCCTGCGGTGTCGCGGGCGTACCAAGCCTCGATCAGACCGGTCACGCCAGCGACCAGCAAGGCGCCCAGCAAAAACAGAAAGGCCGCCCCGCCGAGCAAAACACCGATGAGCAACATCAGTCCTTTGCACAGGGCAACGAAAGTGGCGATGAAAGCGGTGAGGAGAGTGAACATGAGAGGCTCCGGTCAGTTGTGGATCATCGTTCAGCAACGGTACGGGCGGAACTGCAGGTACGGCCCCTGGGCCGTGCCCCTGCCCTTCAACGCATATATCTGTGGTGAACAGGCTCCATTACACCGTCATCAAGCGTCAAGAAGTGACGCATGCAAGTTTGGCGCTGCGGAGCGTCGAGGCACGGCCTGCCTTGCGCCACTCAACCGCTCGCGTTGTGCCGATAGGCCTTTGCCGCTGTATCAAGAGCTTCACCCAACTCCCGGCGCAGGCTTTCGGGGGCCAGTACTTCGACACTCGCGCCAAACCCGAGCACCCAGGCCTTGAACTGCGGCGAGACGCGCACCTTGGCGCTGAGTTCCACCTGGCCGTCCTCGGTTTGGGTGTGCACCACCTGATCTTGCCCGATCGGCGCATCGAGCAAGGCATGTCCGGCAAATTGCTTGAAGCGCAAGCGCACGGTCGTCTCATCGCCCCCAAGCTGGAAAGGGCCTTGGGCGATATAGGCGTCTATGTCGAAGGCTTGGGGTGCCTCGGCTCTCTCTTCTTTCACTTTGGCAGACTGCATGCGGCTGACGTGCAGCACGCGCAAATTGGCGTATCGGGCGATCCAGACCACGAGATACAGATTGAGATCTCGGCTGACCAGTGCCAAGGGCGATACCGTCATCTGGCTGATCGCCCCTTGGGCATTGCGGTACTGAATCTGCAACTGCACGTCGTCGTACAGCGCTCGGCTCACTGCACGCATCACGGCGTTGGAGGCGGGTTTTGGCAGCGCCACGGGTCTCGCCGCAATGACGCGCGTCTTGTCTTTTAACCATGCCTGTGCACATGGGTCATGCATCAGTCGGGCCTCGGATTCCTTGAAGAAAGGCGAGAGGCTTTGCAGCAAACCCCAAGGCAACAAATCCCTGCCGTGTTGCGCAATCCAGCAAAAAGCGAGTGCCTCTTCGACGGACAGGCCCATGTGGGCGCGTCGCGCCGTGCTGCGCTCGATACTCCAGCCAAACGGCTTGCTGCGGTCATCGCAATGCAGCGCGCCGAACCCTTGCGAACTGTCGCGCAGAAACTCGAGATCCCGCTCGACGGTTCTTTTTTGCACGGGGAACCCTGCAGCCTCGAGCTGCGTGGTCAACTGCCCCGCCGTGACCATGCCCGAGCCCCTGGCGGGCAGGCGTTGGAGGATTTCGATGCGGCGCAGGAAGGTCTGGGCTTCAGCGTTTGCCGACATGGTTCAGGCTTCCAGAATCTGCGCCAGCGCGCGCTCGGCGCTCGGGCTCATCACACATTCCAAACGCCACTGTGCGCGGGTCATTCCGACGAAGAGGCGACGACGCAGGCGATCATCCACGAGGTCGAAATCCATCTCGGTGAGCTGATGTTGCCGACGCCCAATTAAGCCATGCACCGGATTTGCGGTGAGCCAACTCGAACGCACCTAAATTCACGACTGACTCCGCGCGCAGATCGTCGTTTGCTATGGCAAAGTCGTCAATCGCCATGCTCAATTCGGCTTCAATGCCAAGGACGCTCGTCATATTCGGTTTTTGTTCATCGCCCCGCCGCCTTGAATTTGGCTTCCTTCAGACTCTGCCTAGCGACAAGCCCTTGCCTTTCAACTTGCCTTCGGCCCCGCGAAAACCTGACTGGCGGACTTGCACCACATAGTGACGTGCCATACCCTGCACAGATGTAGAGATAAGGGGCGACGCAAATTCGCAGCATTATTGGCGCCCCCCTCGATCGCCGTGGTAGGGCTTATTCTACTGCCTTGCCGATAAGTTATTAATAATGTTGCTAATGTTTTTTATATTTTTTATATCATTGAGCGAGATGCTATTTAGTGCAGCACCAGCCGATTTGAAGATGTTAAATTGCTGCTTCAGCAGGTCACTCCGATCCAGGCTGTACCCATTTTCAAGAATCCATTTGACTGCAGCAAGCATAGCGAATGTTATTACAAAAGCGATACCCGCAGCGGCTAGATCGAGTACTCCTGTCGGAGGCAGAAAAGATTTTGCCCATAGAAATGCGGTCATGCCGAAACTTTCACCAATAAATGTGGGCAACAAAGCCAGCGCAGAAGTTTTTGTGAGAACTTCCCCAGTATATAAATAATTTAGAGAGATTATAGCCGTCACTTGTGTCGCTGTAATATATGCAGCACTTCCTGGTATAAACGCCTCACCCGCCACGGCAACAAGGGCGGTTGCAATAACAGGCTGCTGAAATACTCCACACGCACTCGCAACCGATCTCTCCAGATTTGAATTTTTCAGAGGGTTCGTTCACATCATGAAATTCCCGG
>NZ_JBYCKI010000005.1:0-32081 GCF_057473305.1 Thiomonas sp. TH-17 | reverse complement strand
TCAATTCGCTTCTCACAGAACGTAAAGCAAGTGACAACGATGTGACAGCCCCCACACAGACCTGGCACGAAAGCTGCTGATGCTCTCCGGCATTTCATGGTGGGCGTCTTGCCCGGCAGCACTCACAGGAGAAACTTGGATGAACAAAATAGCAATCGCCGCGGCCGTCGCCGCAGTTCTGGCCAGCTACGCGGGCGCAGCATCTGCACAGACCACACCGGCCCCCGCAACGCCTGCCGCTCCCAGCCTGGGCGCGGTGCTCGCCGCAACCCCTGGCCTGAGCATTACCGGCTATGTCTACGGCACCTACGACTACTTCGACACCTCATCGACCCTGCTGCGCGGCTACGACAACAAAGCCAATGGCTTTTCGCTCAACCAGGCCTCAGCAACTGCGGCCTATCTGCCCAGTTCAGGTTTCGGCGCCCAGGTCAACGTCATTGCAGGCAATGACGCCAAGGTGCTCAACGGCAACGACAGCACCTTCTACCTGAACAATGCGTTCGTGCAGTATGCCAACGGTGGTCTCACCGTCATGGGCGGCAAGTTCAGCTCGCTGGCCGGATATGAGTCCACCAATCCGGTGAACGATTCCACGGTGTCGCGCAGCATCCTGTTCTGGGACATGGAGCCCGGCGCGCTCACAGGCCTGCGCGCCAGCTACGCCGTGTCACCCGCACTGACGGTCATCGGCGGCGTGAATAACGGCTGGGTCAGCCCGCAGCCGAGCAATACCTCCAAAACCATCGAGCTAGGCCTGACCGGCAGTCCGAACAGCCTGTTTTCCTACACCGCCGACTACTACCGCGGCCAGTCGCCGCTGTTCGGCGGCTCGACCAACGGCGTACTGCAACTGCTCGACCTCGTTGGCACCTTCAACGTCAACAGCGCGCTGACCCTGGGCGCCAACGTCGATCTGCTGTCCAAGGACAACGTGCCCCTGGCCAGCGGCGGCACCGGCACCGGCAAGGCCAACGGCCTGGCGCTGTATGCCACCTACGCGTTGACGAACGAATGGGGCGTGGCAGCGCGCGGCGAATACGTCGATGACAAGGACGGCATGGTCTCTGGAACCAACGGCGCCGCCAACAAGCTCAAGGAGCTGACTCTCGCGGTGAACTACACGCCGGTGAAAAACGTCAAGCTGTCCGCCGAAGTGCGCCAGGACAAGTCCGACACCGCGATCTTCACCAAAAAAGACGGTTCCCCCACCACCAAGCAAAGCTCGCTTGAGTTGATGGCCGTTTACTCGTTCTGATCCCACGGGCCTGCGGGCCCACTGAAGGAGCCACACATGAAAATGATCACGGCCATCATCAAGCCGTTCAAGCTAGACGAGGTGCGCGAGTCCTTGTCGGGCATCGGGGTGACGGGCATCACCGTCACCGAAGTCAAGGGTTTTGGTCGGCAGAAGGGCCACACCGAGCTGTACCGCGGCGCGGAATACGTGGTCGATTTTCTGCCCAAGGTGAAGATCGAGGCGGCCGTGCCGGAAGCCCTGGTGGAGCGCACCATCGAAGCGATTGAAACCGCAGCGCGCACGGGCAAGATCGGAGACGGCAAGATTTTTGTCTCTGCGCTCGAACAGGTCGTTCGCATCCGCACCGGTGAAACCGGCGGCGACGCCCTTTGACCCGCCTTTGACTCCCTCCACGAGGAATCCGACATGAAAAAAAGTCTCGCAATTCCCGCAGCGCTCGGCGCGATGCTGCTCGGCATGGGCAGCGCCTGGGCGCAGACCGCCCCGGCCGCTGCCGCCTCCAATCCGGCCGCCTTCATCAACTCCGGCGACAACGCCTGGATGCTGACCTCCACCGCGCTGGTGCTGATGATGACCATTCCCGGTCTGGCGCTGTTCTATGGCGGCATGGTGCGCAAGAAAAACGTGCTCGCCACGCTGATGCAAAGCTTCGCCATCACCTGTCTGGTGACGGTGCTGTGGATGATCATCGGCTACAGCCTGGCCTTCACGCCGGGCAATGGCTTCATCGGCGGATTGAGCCGGTTCTTCCTCAACGGCATGGGCCTGGATTCGGCCAACCCGCTGGCGCCGACCATCCCAGAGTCGACCTATATGACCTTCCAGATGACCTTCGCCATCATCACCCCGGCGCTGATCGTGGGATCGTTCGCGGACCGCATGAAGTTCTCGGCCCTGCTGTGGTTCATGGGCATCTGGCTGCTGGCCGTGTACGCCCCGATCGCTCACATGGTGTGGGGCGGCGGCTTCCTCGGCGGCGACGGCGTGCTCGACTACGCCGGCGGCACCGTGGTGCACATCAACGCCGGTGTCGCGGGTCTGGTGGCTGCGCTGGTGATGGGCAAGCGCGTGGGCTACGGCAAGGAAGCCATGCCGCCGCACAACCTCGTGCTGACCATGATTGGCGCCTCGCTGCTGTGGGTAGGCTGGTTCGGCTTCAACGCCGGTTCCGCCGTGGCCGCCAGCGACCGTGCCGGCATGGCCATGGCCGCCACGCAGATCGCTACCGCCGCCGCCGCACTGGGCTGGATGTTCGCCGAGTGGATTGCCCGCGGCAAACCCACCATCCTGGGCATCACCTCCGGCGCGGTTGCCGGCCTGGTGGCCATCACCCCGGCGTCCGGCTTTGTCGGCCCTGGCGGCGCGCTGGCCATCGGCCTGATCGCTGGCGTGGTGTGCTTCTGGACGGCGGTCTACATGAAGGAAATGATCGGCTATGACGACTCGCTCGACGCCTTCGGCGTGCATGCCATCGGCGGCATCGTCGGCGCCATGCTCACCGGCGTGTTCGCGGTCAAGGCCATCGGCGGCACCGCCGGCGCCCTGGAAGGCAATATGGCCCAGATCCTGATCCAGGCCAAGGGCGTGGGCTTCACCATCGTCTACGACGCCATCGTCACCTTCATCATCCTCAAGGTCATCGACATGGTCATCGGCCTGCGCGTCACCGAAGAGCAGGAACGCGAAGGTCTGGACATCAGCCTGCACGGCGAGCAAGTGCTCTGAGCCTCGGTTTCCCGACGGTGCGGCGGCCAGCCGCCGTACCCGAAGGCGTCTCCTCATCCTGTCCCCAGGATGTTCCAACCGCCCCGATGGGCGGTTTTTTTTCGACAACGGAATAATCGCCGCGCCGGGCCGTCCATGCAGCATCCCCACCCCAAACGGAGCTGATGATGAACACCGCAACCCGCCTGACCCCCACCCTCGCCGCCACGGCACTGGCCTTCTCTGCGCTATGGATCGCGCCGTCGGCCTACGCCGACACCCCCGTCGAGGCCGCCCGGTCGCACATCGAGGCGATTGCCGCGGGCAACGTGGAGGCCATCACCGGCAGCTACGGCCCGGACGCCGTGCTCGAATGGGTCGGCGGCCCGCTGGATGGCCGCTACGCCGCCGCCGACACCATCAAAACCACCTGGACCAAGTTCAGCAAGGCCAACGGCCCGCTCAAGGCCGACATCACGCATCTGCAGGAAGCCGCCAACCCGAAGGGCGCCACCGTCACGGCCGATGTCGTGTTCCAGGGCAAGACGGCCATTCCCGTGCGCTATGTGCTCACCTATCGCGACGGCAAGCTGGTCGATGAAATCTGGCAGATCGACCCCAAACTCGCCAGCAAAGGCGGATACTGATTCCACCCACGGCACGCCCACCCTCGAACCCGTCCCGCCATGGCCGACCGCCATCAACTGCTGACCGAGCAGATCCCGCACCTGCGGCGCTATGCCCGCGTGCTCCACGCCGGACGCATGGCCGACGCCGACGATCTGGTGCAAGACACGCTGGAGCGCGCCGTCAACAAATGGGGGCTCTGGCGCGGGGTGGGCAGTGTGCGGCCCTGGCTGTTTTCCATCATGCACAACCTGTTCGTCGATCAGTGCGCCGTGCGCAATGCACAGGCCACGCAGGCGCTGGACGATCTGCCCGATGGCGCCCTTCCGGCGCAGGCCGCAACGCAGGAGCTTCACCTCGAAGCCCTCGAACTGCTGGCCGCGCTGCAGCGCTTGAGCGTGCCCTTGCGCGAGGTGTTGCTGCTGGTGGCCGTGGAAGGACTCAGCTATACGGAAGCAGCCAAGGCGCTGAGCGTGCCCACCGGCACGGTGATGTCGCGCCTGTCGCGCGCGCGCAGCCAGCTCTGGCAACTCACCAACGGTGAAGGAGCGCAGCGCCCGGCGCTGCGCGTCATCGAAGGTCAAAGGAGTGTGGGATGAATCCGCAACGCCCCGACCGCGACACCCTCATGGCCTATGTCGACGGTCAGCTCGACGCGGCCCGCAGCGCCGAGGTCGATCGCTACCTGGAGCACGAGGCCCGGCTGGCTCAGACGGGTGAACAGACGCGTCCGGGTGCGCACACCTCGGTGCGTGCCGAGATCGCCGCTCTGCAGGCGCAGAACCTGGCGCTGCGCGAGGCGCTCGCCCCCTTGCTCGACGAGCCAGTGCCCGCGCGCCTGTTGCAGCCTCTCGCGCCGCCTGCGCGCCCTTGGGCACGCGCGGCAGCCGTGGCCTTGTGGCTCGGCGTGGGCGCGGTGGCCGGCAGCCTGGCCACCCGGGAGGCGCTGCGGCAAAACGGCCCCGCGGTCACCGCGCAGAAAGAAGGCATGCAGCACTTCGTGCATCAGGCCGAACTCGCTTACGCCGTCTACACCCCGGACGCGCGCCGCCCGGTGGAAGTGCGCGAGGGCAGCGACCTGACCACCTGGCTGTCGCGCCGCCTGCAGCGTCCCATCGTGGCACCCGACACCCTGCCCGGCGGCCTCGTGCTCATGGGCGGGCGCCTGCTGCCCGGCATGCCGGGCAAACCCGCCGCACAGCTCATGTACCAGGACGCGCAGGGCCACCGCGTCACGGTCTATCTGCGCGGCATGGCCAAGCCCACCGCCGAGATTTCATTTCGCATCGCGCCCGGAAAACCGGCGTCCACCTTCTATTGGGTGGATCGCCAATGGGGCTACGCGCTGACCGGCGATCTGCCCCGCGCCCAATTGCTGGACGCAGCGCGCGTGCTTTATCAGCGCTACACCGCCGACGATCCACCCGCCCTGCCGGGCTCCACAGCCACGCCGCAAGCCTGACCGCGCGACGCAGCTTTCAATTCCCCTCACCCTGCAGACCGACGCTACGGCGTCGATCGACCAGGTTTTTTCGACGTTCAGGAGTGCTCATGACCCAACCCACCTCACCCAACCCGTCCGCTGCTCAAACCCCCGACGCCGGACGCCGCGCCCTGCTGCGCACCAGCCTGCTCGGCGCCGGCTTGCTGCTGGCCTCAGCCACGCCGCTGGCCCTGGCGGACAACGCCCCGTCGCTCAAGGTGTACGGCCCGGGCGGGCCGGCGCCCGCCATGAAGGAAGCGGCCACGGCCTTCGAGAAAGCCACGGGTATCAAGGTCGACGTCACCGCCGGCCCCACTCCGAAGTGGATCGACGCCGCCCGGGCCAACGCCGACCTGATCTTCTCGGGATCGGAAACCATGATGAGTGACTTCGTCACCGCCATGAACGGCCAGCTCGACAGCGCCGACGTCATTCCGCTCTACCTGCGGCCGCTCTCCATTCTGGTGCGCCCGGGCAACCCCAAGCACATCACCGGCTTCACCGATCTGCTCAAACCCGGCGTCAAGGTGCTCGTGGTCAACGGCGCCGGACAGAATGGCGTCTGGGAAGACGCCGCCGGTCGCCTGGGCGACATCCGCACCGTGCGCGCGCTGCGCAAAAACATCGTCGCCTATCCAGCCAACAGCGCGCTGGCCCGCCAGGCCTGGATCGACCAGCCCGACATCGACGCCTGGCTGATCTGGAACATCTGGCAAGTCTCCAACCCCAAGCTGGCCGATCAGGTGGCGGTGGAAGAACCTTACCGCATCTACCGCGACACCGGCATCGCCCCGACCACGCGCGGCAAACAACTGCCCGCCTCGCAGCAGTTCATCGCCTTTCTGCAGAGCCCGCAAGGCGCGGCGATCTTTCAGCGCTGGGGCTGGATGACGAACGGCGCCTGAACCGGGGCAGATGCGGGAGCTCAGCGCGTTTGCGCTGCGTCTGCAAGAATCGGGGCTGTCCCCGCTTTTTGCAAACAGAACAATGATCCCGCATCTCATCACGTCCTCGGGCGATCCCGTCCTCGAACTCGAACAGCGCATCCTCGAGGCGCAACCGGCCATCGAGCGCTGGTTCCGCCTCGAATGGATGGAACACACCCCGCCGTTCTACAGCTCGGTCGATCTGCGCAACGCCGGCTTCAAGCTCGCGCCGGTCGATACCAACCTCTATCCCGGCGGCTTCAACAATCTCTCCCCGGAGATGATGCCGCTGGCCGTGCAAGCCGCGATGGCCGCCATCGAGAAAATCTGCCCGGAGGCCAAGAACCTGCTGGTGATTCCCGAGAACCACACCCGCAACAGCTTCTACCTCGAAAACGTCCACACCCTGATGCGCATCTTCCGCCAGGCTGGGCTGAATGTGCGCCTCGGGTCGCTCGACGAGTCGGTCACCGAGCCCATGCACCTCAAGCTGCCGTCGGGCGGCGAGCTGGTGGTGGAGCCGCTGATCCGCAACAAACTGCGCCTCGGCCTGAAAGACTTCGACCCCTGCACCATCCTGCTCAACAACGATCTGTCGGGCGGCATCCCGCCCATCCTGCAGGGTCTGCACGAGCAATACCTGCTGCCGCCGCTGCATGCCGGCTGGGCCGTGCGGCGCAAGTCCAAGCACTTCCACGCGTATGACGACGTGGCGAAAAAGTTCGCCAAGCTCATCGGCGTCGATCCGTGGATGCTCAACCCCTACTTCGCCCAGTGCGGCAAGGTCAACTTCCACGAGCGCCACGGTGAAGACTGTCTGGCCGAAGCGGTCGACAGCGTGCTGACCAAGGTGCGCAAGAAGTACAAGGAATACGGCATTCAGGAGAAGCCCTTCGTCATCGTCAAGGCCGACGCCGGCACCTACGGCATGGGCGTGATGACCGTGCGCGACCCCAGCGAAGTGAAAGACCTCAACCGCAAGGCCCGCAACAAAATGAGCGTGGTCAAGGAAGGGATGGAAGTCAGCGAAGTGATGATTCAGGAAGGCGTGCCCAGCGTCGAGCGGTTGCAAGAGGCCGTGTGCGAGCCGGTGGTGTACATGATGGACCGCTATGTCGTCGGCGGCTTCTACCGCGTGCACGCCGACCGCGGCCCCGATGAGAACCTCAACGCCCCCGGCATGCACTTCGTGCCGCTGGCGTTCGAGGAACAGTTCAACGTCACCCATCCGGAAGCGGCCCCCGGCACCAACGGGCCGAACCGCTTCTACATGTACGGCGTCATCGCCCGTCTGGCCATGGTGGCGGCCAGCTACGAGCTGGAGCGCACCGACCCCGATGTGGAGCTGGGCTGAGCCCGCGGGAGCGCCCATCATGCAACTGCTGTTCATCGCCGACCCGATCGCGTCCTTCAAGATTTACAAGGACACCACCTTCGCCATGATGCGCGAGGCGCAGGCGCGCGGCCATGCGCTCTGGGTGTGCGAAGCCGCCGATCTGCATTGGAGAGGAGGCGCCCCCACGCTTGCCGCTAACGCGGCTGCGCTGCCCCCCGATGGGGCCCACCCCGCCTTGGGGCGACCCGGCGGCGGGGTGATCGCGGCTCCAGTCTCCGCCGTGTGCCGCCGCATCGAACTCACCGGGGCCACGTCAGGCCACGACTGGTATCGCGTGCTCGACCAGCGCCCGCTGGCCTTGCGCGACGTCGATGCGGTGCTCATGCGCAAAGACCCGCCCTTCGACAGCGAATATTTCTACGCCACCCACCTGCTGCAGCAGGCCGAGCGCGAAGGCGCCGCGGTGTTCAACAGCCCCCGGGCGCTGCGCGACCACCCGGAAAAGCTCGCCATTCTGGAGTTTCCGCAGTTCATCACCCCCACCCTGGTCAGCCGCCGCGCGGCCGAAATCAAGGCGTTCTACGGCGAGCATGGCGACGTCATTCTCAAGCCGCTCGACGGCATGGGCGGCACAGGTATCTTTCGCCTGCGTCAACAGGCCGATGGCAGCCCCGATCCCAACCTCAACGTGGTGATCGAAACCCTCAGCGCCTTTGGCGCCACCACCGTGATGGCGCAGCGCTTCGTGCCCGCCATTGCGCAGGGCGACAAGCGGGTGCTGATCATCGACGGCGAGCCCGTGCCTTACTGCCTGGCGCGCATTCCGCAAGGTGGTGAGACACGCGGCAATCTGGCTGCGGGCGGATTGGGCGTGGCGCAACCGCTCTCCGAGTCCGACTGGGCCATCGCCCGCGCGCTGGGGCCGGTGCTGGCCGCGCGCGGCCTGCTGCTGGTGGGCATCGACATCATTGGCGACAAGCTCACCGAGATCAACGTCACCAGCCCGACCTGCTTTCAGGAAATCACTCAGCAATCCGGCTGCGACGTGGCCGCGCGCTTCATCTCCGCGCTCGAAGCCGCCGTCACCCGATCCCGCACTTATTGACGCCGCGGGCGCGCGGTGGGCGACAATCCGCCCATCATGCAGATGCCGCAAACCCGTTCTGCCCGCATTTTGATGGCGGCCTTGCTGCTGACCCTCGCGGGGGTCACGGCGGCGCTGTATATCGCCCTGCATCAGCCCTGGCTGGGGCTCACCCTGTCGTCCCGCGCCGATGCGTACAGCCCGGGCATCGAGGTATTGCATGTCGTCGGCAACGGCCCTGCAGCCGCCATCGCTAAAGGCTCGCGCCTGCTGTCGATCAGCGCCAGCGGGCAGCGCGTGGCCCTGCAACCCAGCGACCTGATCGAAGAGCCTGACTATTTTGACACCTACGCCGAAGTCGAGCGCTTCTTTCAGCGCCAAACGCAGATCGCCGCGCTGCAGGCGCGCCCCCTGCTGCTGAGCTGGCAAGACCCCGCCGGACAGGTCTTCGAGCAGACCGTCACGCCCCTGCCCAACCGTCCGCTCGCCAGTCTGCCTTTCGTGTTCTGGTTTCAGTTGCTCTGCGGCGGCGTGGCCCTGCTCGTCGGCGCCTGGGTGTACGCGCTCAAACCCAAGAGCTGGCCGGGACGGCTGCTGGCGCTCTCCGGGCTGCTGTTTCTGCCCAACACTTACTCGGCCGCGATCTACAGCACCCGCGAACTGGCGCTGCCCGGCGGTCTGTTCGAGCGGCTTTCGGCCCTCAACCATCTGGGCGCGCTGGGGTTCGGCGGCGCATTGGCCGCGCTGTTTCTGGTGTACCCGGCGCGACTGGCGGCGGCGAAATGGCTCTGGCCCGTGCCCATCATCGTGGTGGGCTGGTGGGCGATGGATGCCGCGCGTCTGGCGCCCAACGTTAGCTGGGGGGTACGCATCCCGCTGCTGCTCGAAATCCTGCTGGCCGTGGCGCTGGCCGTGGTGCAGTGGCGGCGCAGCGCCATGCGCGCGGCCGACCGCGCCGCGCTGCGCTGGTTCATGCTCTCAGCCATGCTGGGCGCGTTCACCTTTGTCGTCTTCACCTTCGGTTCGAGGATGATCGGGGTGTTCACGCCGATGCAGCAGGGCTATGCCTTCGGCTTTTTTCTCGCCATGTACCTCGGCCTGGCGCTGGGGGTCGGACGCTATCACCTGTTCGACCTCGACCGCTGGGCCTACCGGCTGCTGCTCTGGGTGCTGGGGCTGGGGCTGATCATCGTGCTCGACATGCTGCTGGTGTTGCTGCTGAACTGGCGCCACGACATGTCGCTGATTCTCACCCTGCTGCTGGCCGGGCTGCTGTATCTACCGATGCGGCAATGGCTGTGGGGCCGCATGATGCAGGGCGAGTTGCCGCCCATCGACAAGCTGCTGCCCGAGATCATTTCGGTGGCCTTCACCGCGCAGACGCTGGAACGCGAGCGCCGCTGGCTCGGCCTGCTCGACCGGCTGTACCAGCCGCTGCACAACCTGCCGATGCAGCAAGGCGAGGCCGACACCCACTCCGGTCTGGCGCAGGACGGCATGGAGCTGCGCATCGCCCCGGCTGGCGGCCTGGCCGCGCGTCGTCTGCAGGGCCGCAGCGCCGGCCAGCGCCTGTTCACCGTGACCGACGCCGAGCTGGCAGCGTCGCTCGTGAGCCTGTTCAATCAGGCCGCCTCGGGCCGCGACGCGCTCGAAACCGGGGTGCAGCAAGAGCGCGACCGCATCGCCAGCGACCTGCACGACGACATCGGCGCCAAGCTGCTCACCCTGCGGCATCTGGTGCACGGCGAGCGCGAGCAGGCCATGCTGATGACCACCATCGACCAGCTGCGCGCCATCGTGCGCGGGCTGCGGCAGGCGGTTCAGCCGTGGGAAGAGTTCGCCGCCGACATCCGCTCGGAAACCGCGCAACGCTTGGCCGCCGCCGGTATGGCGCTCGACTGGCCGCCGCCGCTCATCGGCGGGCTCAACGCCGCTCGGCTGCCCCCTCAAGACGCCGCGCAGCAATACCACCTGCGCGCCCTGCTGCAAGAGGCGGTGAGCAACGCCATACGCCACGCCCGCGCCAGCCGCGTTTCCGTGCGACTAAGCATCGTCGATGCGACCCGCATGCGGCTGGACGTTTTCGACGACGGCATCGGCATCGACCCGCAGCATGCCGCCACCGGACATGGCCTCACCAGCATGCAGATCCGCGCCCGCGCCCTGGGCGGCCAGATCGCCTGGCGCCGCAACATCGACCGCGCTCCGTCCAGCGCGCCCGCCGACGAAACTGCGGAGAGTACCGGGCAGCCTTCGGGTCGCGGCACCTGGGTGGAATTGGTGTTTCCCCTGATCGCCAGCGCGGGTTGATCCGCCACTGTCACAACAAAGTCGATCAGACCCCGCACAATGCGTCTTTAGCCAAGTTTGCTGAACGCAGGCTCGTTATATGTTTTCCCTAACTATTCGATTGTGACAATCGATTGGATCAATTCTCGGGTTTTCCCTAGACTTCTTTCTCAACGGCACACCCGCCGGATGTTTTCTTCCCACCACAAGGACCTCAACCATGGAACAAACCACTGAAAATTTCGGCCTGCCCCGTCTCAACGAGCCCGCGCCTCATTTCGCCGCCGTTACCACCCACGGCACCCGCACCCTGGCCGACTACAAGGGCAAATGGCTGATCCTGTTCTCGCACCCGGCCGACTTCACCCCGGTGTGCACCACCGAGTTCATGGGCTTCGCCCGTGAAGCCGAGACCTTCAAGTCGATGAACTGCGAGCTGCTCGGCCTGTCGATCGACTCGATCTTCGCCCACCTGGCCTGGGTGCGTTCCATCAAGCAGCACTTCGGCGTGGACATTCCCTTCCCCATCATCGAAGACCTGAAGA
The DNA here is from genome assembly GCF_057473305.1 of Thiomonas sp. TH-17. Classification (NCBI taxonomy): domain Bacteria; kingdom Pseudomonadati; phylum Pseudomonadota; class Betaproteobacteria; order Burkholderiales; genus Thiomonas; species Thiomonas sp. TH-17. The sequence continues at coordinate 20,826 of NZ_JBYCKI010000005.1, read as the reverse complement.
TGGACGTGGCCCGTGCCTACGGCATGATCCACCCCGGCGCCGCCGACACCCAGGCCGTGCGCGCCACCTTCTTCATCGACCCCAACGGCATCCTGCGCGCCATGGTGTACTACCCGATGAGCAACGGCCGCTCGATCAACGAGTTCGTTCGCCTGCTGCAAGCCCTGCAGACCAGCGACAAGCACGGCGTGGCCACGCCGGAAGCCTGGTGCCCGGGCGACAAGGTCATCGTGCCGCCGCCGAAGACCTCCGCCGCTGCTGAAGAGCGCGTGGCCAAGGGCGCTGCCCAAGGCATGGAAGTGACCGACTGGTACTTCTCCAAGAAGACGCTGTAATTCATCAACGGGAACTCCCCGTTTCCTGAAGTCCAAAGCCCCGGCCCCGCCGGGGCTTTTTTCTGGTCTGCGCAAAGGCTGCAAGAACCAAGGACGCAACCAAGCGTTTGCGCCCTGACTTCCTTAAGATGCGGGTCATGGATGCAACGACTCAGTCCCCCCTCGCCCCGTCCGATACCGGGCGCAAGATTCCGGTCTCGGTGCTGGTGGTGATTCACACGCCCGCGCTCGATGTGCTGCTGATCGAGCGCGCGCTGCAGCCCGGTTTCTGGCAAAGCGTGACGGGCAGCATCGACGCCCCCGGCGAACTCCTGATGGACACCGCCCTGCGCGAAGTGGCCGAAGAAACCGGCATCCAGGTAGGCAGCAGCGCCGTGCCCCCATCCGCCCTGCGCGATTGGCGGCTGGCCAATGTGTACGAAATCTATCCGCTGTGGCGGCATCGCTACCCGGCGGGCATCTGGAAGAACACCGAGCATGTGTTCAGCCTCGAAGTGCCCGCAGGCACTTCCGTCACCCTGGCCGCACGCGAACACCGAGCAAAGGTCTGGCTGCCCTGGCAGGAGGCGGCCAAGCGCTGCTTTTCGGCCTCGAACGCCGATGCCATCCGCCAGTTGCCACGGCGCTTTCCGGCCCGCTGAGCAGGCCCGGTCATGGAACTGCGCGTCGCCTCTTACAACATCCACAAAGGCGTGCTCGGCCACGGCCCGGCCAAGCGCGCCAGCATTCTGGAGTTGCAGACGGCGCTGCAGGGACTTGAGCCCGATCTGGTTTTTCTGCAGGAGGTGCAGTTTCTGCACCAGCGCAACGCGCGCCGACTGAGCGGCTGGCCCGCGCTGCCGCAGCACGACTTTCTGGCGCAGGCGCTGAACCTGCACGCGGCCTACCGCACCAATGCCTGCACACGTCATGGCGAGCATGGCAACGCGCTGCTGTCGCGCTATCCCATCATCGACATCGCCCACTGCGATGTGTCGGACCACCGCTTCGAGCAACGCGGCCTGCTGCATGTGCAGGTGGCGCTGCCCAAGGGCGGGCCGCTGCACTGCATCGTGGTGCATTTCGGGCTGTTTGCGGCCAGCCGACAGCGCCAGACCGATCGCCTGCTCGACTACATCGCGTCGCGGGTGCCCGCACAGGCGGCACTCATCGTCGCCGGCGACTTCAACGACTGGCACGGCCGCATCGGCCCGCAGTTGTTGCAGCAACATCTGGTCGATGTGAGCGAGCCGCCGCTCAAGACCAATGGCAAGACCTCCTGGCGCAAGCGCGTACGCACCTATCCTGCGCGGCTGCCGCTGATGCCGCTCGACCGCATCTACGCCCGAGGCTTCAGCGCCAGCGAAATCGGCCTGGGTTGGGGTCGCGCCTGGGCCCGGCTGTCCGACCACGCACCGCTGCTGGCCGCGCTGCGCTGCGACCTGCCAGACTGCCCCGAGTCGCCCTTGCCCGCGCCGGCCGCCGCTGCGTCTGCGCCCATCGCCGCGTGAGCGCGTAGCCCGAGCGCCGCCCTTGCCCGCCGCCGCCCTTGCCAGCAGACACGCCGCCCCAAGCTCTCGATGAAGCGCTGCGCTGGACCGGTGGCGCCACCCCGCGGCTGCTGCCCTACGGCAGCGCGCTGTTTCCGGCCATGCAGCAGGCCATCGAGCAGGCCCGCGAAAGCATCTGGCTGCAGACCTACATCTTTCATACCGACGAGGCCGCGATGACCCTCGCCAGTGCGCTGTGCGATGCCGCGCGGCGCGGCGTGCAGGTGCGGGTGCTGGTGGACGGACTGGGCTCGGGCCGCAGTGTCGAGGCGCTTTCCAGCCGCTTCACCGAATCCGGGGTGGAGTTCATGGTGTTTCGCCCCTGGCGCCTCTGGCCCGATGTGTTCCAGCGGGGTCGCTGGCGGCGGCTGCACCGCAAGCTGTGCGTGGTCGATGCGCACACCGCCTTCATCGGCGGCATCAACCTCATCGACGACCGGTTCGATATTCACCACGGCTGGAGCGCCGAACCCCGGCTCGACTATGCGGTGCAGTACCACGGCCACCTCGCGCGGCAGACGCAATGGCTGATGCAGCGATTGTGGCTGCGCACCGTGCTCACCGGCAGCCTGCAGCGCCGCCTGCGCAAACTGCCCGGCCCCGGCGTATTCGACACCTCGCCCAACCGCCGCGCCTACTGGCAGGAACTGCTCGACTGGGGCAGCGACATGCCCGTGGCCGACGAAGACGGCGCGCCGCTGCTGCCCGGCGCCACGGCAACCGCGCCCCGCAAAGTCGCGCCCAGCCCCACCCCGCAGACCCTCGCGCAAAGCCAGGCCGCGCTGGTGGTGCGCGACAACTTCTCGCAGCGCCGCGCCATCGAGCACAGCTACATCCGCGCCATCAACCGCGCCCGCGAACGCGTGCTCATCGTCAGCCCCTACTTTTATCCGGGGCTGGAGTTTCGCCAGGCCTTAAAAAACGCGGCTGCGCGCGGCGTGCGCGTCGAGCTGCTGATGCAAGGCCGCATCGATTACCGCATGGCAGCGTGGGCGGCGCGCGCACTCTACGGCGAAATGCTGCGCGCCGGGGTGCATATCTATGAATACACCCCCGCCTACCTGCACGCCAAGGTCGCCGTGGTCGATGCCGACTGGGCCACGGTCGGCAGCTCCAACATCGACCCGCTATCGCTGCTGGTCAATCTCGAAGCCAATCTCGCCGTGCGCGACCGCGCCTTCGCGCTGGAACTGGGCGCGCATATCGAAAGCCAGCTCGCGCAGTCGCTTCCGATCAACACGCCCGACCGCCTGCGCACGCGGGCGCCGTGGTGGCTGCGGCCCTTCGTGGCCGTCGCCGCCCGCGCCTTTGTCGCCCTGGCCGGCGGGGTGAAGAACGAATATTGATCTACGCACAAACCTGATTACGCCCGCCCTGCTTGGCGCGGTAGAGCGCCCGGTCGGCGCGCACCAGCACGTCGGCGGTACGCAGATCGCCCGGGCGCGACTGCGTCATGCCGATGCTGACGGTGAGCGCCACCGCCTCGCCCTCGGCCAAGGCGATGGCCTCGGCGCTGACCGCGGCGCGCAGGCGCTCGGCGATCTGCCCCGCCTCGGCCTCGTCCGCGCCGTCGAGAATCAGCAGGAACTCCTCGCCGCCCAGCCGCCCGAAAAAGTCGCGGCTGCGCTTTTCGCCCTCGATGATCTGGGCGAAGCGACACAGCACATGGTCGCCCGCGGCGTGGCCGAAGCCATCGTTGACGCGCTTGAAATAATCGAGATCGAGCAGCAGTACCGACAGCGGCGCCTTGCGCTGCAGCAGCCGATCCAGAATGCCCAGAATGCTGGGCCTGTTGTGGATGCCGGTCAGGCTATCGCAGGTCGCCAGATGTTCTAGCCGACGCTCCAGCGCCTTGCGCTCGCTGATGTCGCGCCAGATGCCTTCGACCCCGGCGTACTGGCCCTGCTCGTCGCGCAAGGCCTGGGTGCTGATGGAAATATCGATGATCACCCCGTCCTTGCGCCGCATGCGGCCCGGAAAATCGTGCACCGCACCGTGCTTGCGGATCTCGGCCACCAGGGCGTCGCGCTCTGACAGGTCGGGATAGAACGCCGCGGCGGGCAGGCCGATGATTTCCTCGGCGGTGTAGCCCAGCACGTTCTTCACCGCCGGGCAGACGTAGCGGGTGATGCCCTGCGCGTCGGTGCGGTAGAACACATCCTGCATGGTGTTCATCATGCGCTGGAAGTCTTCGTCGGTCTGACGCAGGCGCTGCTCCATCGCGGCGCGCTCGGTCATGTCGAGAAAGGTCGCCAGCACCGCGCGTTCATCGTCCATCACCACGATGGCGCTGCTCATGGCCAGCATCAGCGGCTGGCCATCGCAGGTGTAGGCGCGAATTTCAGTGACCGGGTTGATGCCGCCACCCTCGGCGTGACGCAGCCGCGCCAGCGCGCGATGCAGGTCGAGCGGGTGAATGAAGGCGCCAACCTCGCGCCCGATGACGTCATCCGGCTGGGCTGCCCGCAGCAGCCGCAGCGCCGCGGGGTTGGCGTAACGCACGGTATCGCCCACCAGCATCACCACACAGGCCGGAAGCTGGTCGATCCACTCGGCGCTGGGGCGACGGGCCTGTTCGGGGTCAGCCATGACGAACTCCCGGCTCCGAAAGCGGGCGCGGGTGTGGATGGCTTCGGGCGTGCATGAGCGATTCCATTCTGCGATGGGTCTGGGATGCATAGATTAGCACTGCGAAACCCCTTTCTTGACGCCCCGCTGCCCGCATATGCCCTGCGGTTGGATGCGCATGACAACTCTGTATTTCCGTTTTCGCCGACTGACTTCCAGAATGCCGTGCATGAACACACCGCCCCCCGCTCCTTCTTCTCTTCACCTCCCTCGCCGTTCCGTCTGGTCACGTCTGTGCCGCATCTGCGCCCTGGGCTGGCTGCTCGCCGCCTGGGCCTTGCAACAAGGCGTCAGCGCCGCGCCATCGGTGCCGGGCACGGCGCAGGCTTTCGGCCCGCTGATCTCGGCGCAAGCCCTGGCCACTCAACATGAGCAGGTGCGCATCATTGACCTTCGAGATGATGCGGCTGCGGCCAACGTGGCGCACATTCCGGGGGCGCTTCCCGCTCCCTATGCCGACTGGCGCGGCCCCTCCAGCAACCCGGGCCAGCTCCTGCCGCTGCCTCGGTTCACCGCTCTCGTCCGGCGACTGGGCCTGAGCGCGGAAACGCCCGTGGTGCTCGTCGCCAGCGGGGATGACCCCAGCGATTTCGGTGCGCCCGCCCGCGTCTACTGGACGCTGAAATGGCTGGGACTGAAGCACCTCGCCATTCTCAACGGCGGCATGACCGCCTGGCAGGCTGCAGGGCTGCCCTTCACCCGCCAGTCCACGCCCCCACCGACGCCCAGCGCGTTCACCCCGCAACTCGACGACGCCCTGCTCGCCACCCGCCCCGAGGTGGCGCACGATCTCGGCCACCCCAGCACGCTGCTACTGGACGCCCGCCCCAAGGCTTTCTACCTCGGCCGCGAAAAAGCCCCTGCCGCAAGTCGCCCCGGCACCCTGCCCGGCGCGCTGGACTTCGACAATCTGCGCTGGTTTGAGCCGGGCAGCGGCGCCCTGCCCGCTGTCGCCACGCTGCAGCGAATCGCCGCACAGTTGCCACAGCAGCCCGGCGCCGTGCAGACCGTCTCGTTCTGCAATACCGGCCACTGGGCCGCAACCAACTGGTTCGTGCTGTCCCAGGTGTTGCACCGCCCGCATGTGGCGCTCTATCCCGGCTCGATGGTGGACTGGTCGCGCGCCGACGCCCCCATGGCGCATGTCCCCACCCGCTGGCAGCAACTCCGGCAGCAACTGGAACAGACATGGCAAGCACTCTGAGCTCGACGCTTCACACCGCAGCAGCGCAGACGACACGCCCAGCACAACGCCGCCTTGGCAGCGGCCTGTTGATGCTCGGCGGCCTGGCCGGGTTTGCCGCCATCACCTGGCTGGTCGGCTGGCGGCAAGGCCTGCTCTGGCTGATCGGCCTGGGCTATGGCGTGCTACTTTCGGCGGCCGCCTTCGGCTTCACCACCGGCTGGAGGGTGTGGATCACCCGCCGCGACCCTAATGGGCTTTGGGCGCAGTTTGTCGGTATCGCGGTGGCCATGCTCATCAGCGTGCCTCTGCTGGCCGCGCAGCCCGCGCTGCAGGGCGCCGACGGGCCGCTTTCCATCAGCCTGCTGGTGGGCGCTTTCGTGTTCGGCGCCGCCATGCAGGTGGCCGATGGCTGCGGCTCGGGCACCTTGTACAAGGCCGGGCTTGGTCATCCGGTGAGTCTGGCCGTGTTGCCGGCCTTCGTGTTCGGCAGCTTTCTCGGCGCGGCGCAGCTTCCAGCCTGGCTGTCGCTGGGCGCGCTGCCGCCGGTCAATCTGGTGCTCCGCCTCGGGGCCAGCGAAACGCTGGCTGTGCAGCTTGCGGCCCTTGCCCTGCTGGCCGCGCTGTTGTGGCGGTTTCGCGGCACGCAGCCTTCGCGCTGGCGCGGGCCTGCGGTGTGGTGGGCCGCCATTGGCCTTGGGCTGCTGGCGGCCGCCAATCTGGTGGTCGCCGGGCAACCCTGGGGCATTGTGTACGGCCTGGGTCTGTGGGGCGCCAAGATCGTGCAGGCTCTGGGCATCGATCTGAGCGGCAACGCCTTCTGGGGCCTGCCGGCCCAGCAGGCGCAGTTGCACGCCACGGTATTGGCCGACAACACCAGCGTCACCGATCTGGGTTTGCTGCTGGGCGCGCTCATCGCTGCCAGCTGGCGCGGAAAGGCCAGCCCAGCGGTGAGCCTGCCCGCGCGGCAATGGCTGGCTTCTGTTCTTGCCGGCTTGCTGCTGGGCTATAGCTCGCGGCTGGCCTTCGGCTGCAATGTCGGGGCGTATTTCTCCGGCATCGCCACCGGCAGTCTGCACGGCTGGGTATGGTTCGCCTGCGCATTCGCGGGCAGTCTGGTGGGCGTGCGCGTGCGCCATCGTCTGGGGATGGCGGATTGAAAATGCGAACGATGCACCGAAAATTTCCCTGGCTGATCGCCCTGTTCTGGGCCGCCGTGGTCGTGCTGCTGGTGCTGGACTGGCGTGTGAGCACGCCGCACGACCGGTTTGCCGAACCGCCTCCCCTCGCGCTGGGCAACGGCCCGGCGGCGGACGCGGGTCACTGCTCGCTGGCCCCCGTCAAGCCCAACTCGCGGTGACGCAGCAGTACGGTGTACTGGCTGGCGAAAGCGCGGCTGAGTTGTTCGCTGAGAAACACCGAACGATGCTGCCCGCCGGTACAGCCGATGGCCACGCCGACATAGCTGCGGTGATCGGCGGCCAGCTTGGGTAGCCAGCGCTGCAAAAACCCGCTGATGTCGGCCTGCATCTGCAGCACCTCGGGCTGGCGCAGCAGAAACTCGGCCACGGGGGCATCGCGCCCGGTGAGGGGTCGCAGCACCGGGTCGTAGTGCGGGTTAGGCAGCATGCGCACGTCGAACACATAGTCGGCGTCGAGCGGCACGCCGCGCTTGAACGCGAACGACTCGAACAGCACCACCATCTGGCTGGCCTGCACCCGCACGGTCTGCTTGATCCAGTCGCGCAACTGAGCCGACTTCATCTGGCTGGTATCGATGTGCAGGCCGATCTCGGCCACCGGGCGCAGCAGTTCGCGTTCGAGTTCGATGGATTCGATCAGCGCGTTGGCGTAGCCCTCGCCGCGCGCCGCGGCAGGGTTGCCGATCTGCTGCGCGGTGACGCGGCTGGTGAGCGGATGACGGCGGCGGGTTTCTGAAAACCGCTGCACCAGCGTGTCGGTGGCGCAGTCGAGGTAGATGGCGTGCACCTCGCAGCAATCGCGCAGGTTTTCGAGCAAACCCGGCACGTCGGCCAGCGACTCGGCACTGCGCGCGTCCACCGCGACGGCCACGCGCTTTTGCCCCGAAGCGCGGGTCTGCTCGACCAGCGGGGTGATGAGTTGCGGCGGCAGGTTGTCCACGCAGTAATAGCCGGAGTCTTCCAGCGCGGTCAGCGCCACCGATTTGCCCGAGCCGGACAGCCCGGAAATCAGCACGAGCTGGTGGGTCGAGCGCGCGTCGGCAGGCGTTGGGACAGCAGCGATTTCAGACGGGCTCATCGGGTTTCCAGGGACGGGGTTTCGCAAGCCGAGAGCAGCTCGCTGGCATGTTCCAGCGCGGCGCTCGATTGCGCGTTGCCGCCCAGCATACGGGCGATCTCGCTACGGCGTTGTGACAGGTCGAGCGCGTCGAGCAGGCTGGCGGTCTGCCCGTCCGTGCTGTGCTTGCACACTGCGAAATGCTGCTGCGCGCAAGCGGCCACCTGCGCCAGATGGGTCACGGCCAGCACCTGGCGGTCGCCCCCCAGGCGGCGCAGCAGCCGTCCCACGGTTTGCGCCACGGCGCCGCCGATGCCTGCATCGACCTCGTCGAAAATCAGGGTGTCGGTGTCTTGCAGGGCGCTGGTGGTCACGGCGACGGCCAGGGCGATGCGCGACAGCTCGCCGCCGCTGGCCACCTTGCCCAGCGCCCGCAGCTCCGCGCCGGGATGCGCCGCCACCTGCAGTTCCACCGCCTCGGCCCCGCGCGCGCCCACGACATCGAGCGGGGTGAGCGCCACGTCGAAGCGCCCGCCGGGCATGCCCAGTTCCTGCATGGCCGCCTGCACCGCCTTGGCCAGTTGCTGCGCGGCCTTGCGGCGTTTGGCGCTGAGCTTGGCCGCCGCCTTCTGCAGCGCGGCCTGCGCGGCCTGTTCGGCGCTTTCCAGCGCGGGCAGGTCGATACTGCGGTCGAGCTGCTGGAGTTTGTCGCGCAGGGCGTGATGGGTTTGCGGCAGGTCGGCCGCCGCCACGCGATGCTTGCGCGCGAGGTTCATCCAGCCCGAGAGCCGGGCGTCGAGTTCGGCCAGGCGCTGCGGGTCGGCCTCGGTGCGCTCGGCCAGGCGGCGCAGCTCGTGGCTGAGATCGCTCAGGCTGGTTTGCGCCGCGTCGATCTGCTGCACCAGCGGCTGCAGCCCGGCATCGACCTGCGCCGCCCGCTCCAGCGCCTGCTGCGCCTGCGCCAGCAAAGACAACGCACTCACATCCTCGCCGTCAAGCGCACCCTGCGCCAGAGCGAAGTCTTCAAGCAGACTGCTGACATGCGCCAGTCGTTTGTGTTCGCCCTCCAGCGCGACCCACTCGCCCTCGGCGGGACGCAGGCGGTCGAGTTCTTCGCACTGCCACTGCAGGCGCTCGCGTTCTTCGGCCAGCGCGCCAACGTCGCCCCTGGCCTGCTGCAAGGCCGCATCGGCATCGCGCCACTGGGCCCAGGCGAGCGCGACGGCCCGGGCTTCGTCTTGCGCCCCGGCGTAGCCGTCGAGCAGGTGGGTGACGACTTCGCGCCGCACCAACCCCTGATAGGCGTGCTGACCATGAATGTCCACCAGCCACTCCCCCGCGGCCTTGAGTTGCGCGGCGGTGGCCGGGCTGCCGTTGAGAAAGCCGCGCGACTTGCCCTGCGCGTCGATCACACGGCGCAGCAGCAGCGTGTCGGCCTCGGCGGCGAATCCCTGCTCGTCCAGCCAGGCGGCCAGCGGCGGGCTCAGGCTGAACTCGGCGCTGATCTCTGCGCGCTGCGCCCCCGCGCGCACCACACTGCTGTCGGCGCGCTCGCCCAGAGCGAGCTTGAGCGCGTCGATCAGGATGGATTTGCCCGCGCCGGTTTCTCCGGTGAGCACGGTGAAGCCCCCCGCCAGATCGATATCGAGCTCGGGAACGATGACAAAGTCGCGCAAATGCAGATGCAGCAGCATGGCTCAGGGGAAAAGACGCAAATATTCAGGATTCATCGGGCACTTCATGCCAATGAAGTTTTCGGCGCAGGGTGGAGAAATAGCTCCAACCCGGCGGGTGGAGAAACACGCAGCGATGCGGCGCCTGCCCGATTCGGATGCGGTCGCCGCCGATCAGCTCGGCATAGCTCTGCATGTCGAAGTTCACGCTCACATCGCGCGGCGTGACCACCTCGATCACGATCTCGGCGCCGCCCGGCAGCACGATGGGTCGGTTCGACAGGGTATGCGGCGCAATCGGCACCAGCACCACACCGTCCACACTGGGGTACAGAATGGGCCCGTAGGCCGACAAGGCATAGGCCGTGGAGCCCGTCGGCGTGGCGACGATCAGGCCGTCCGCGCGCTGCACATACATGAAGCGCCCGTCCACCTCCACCTTCAGTTCCACCAGCCCCGACGCGCCGTTGCGGTTGACCACCACATCATTCACCGCGATGGCGTTGAAAATGGTCTGCCCCGCACGCTCCACCGCCCCGCTGAGCATGGCGCGCTCCTCGCGCTCGAAGTCGCCGGCCATCAGACCGTCGATCGCAGGCTCCCACTCGCTGTCGGCGATATCGGTCATGAAGCCCAGCCGTCCGGCGTTGATGCCCACCAACGGCACATTCAGCGGAGCCAGCCTGCGCGCCGCGCCCAGCATGGTGCCGTCGCCGCCCAGCACCACCGCCACCCAACCGCCCTGCGCGGTGCGCTCGGCCAGCTCGCTGCTGCGCAGCACCGGGTAAGGCAACTCGGTGTGCTGCGCGGTAAGCTCGCCCACCCAGACCTCCACCCCGGCCCGGCTCAGCCGCGCGGCAATCTCGCCAAGTTTGCGCTGCGCCTGCGGCGCCTGATACTTGCCGATCAGCAAGACCTGCTGGAACACGGTACGGGGCATGGGATTCAAAGGTGAGGCACGGCGGAGAACACCGCTATGGCGGCAAATTACAGCACAGGCGCAAGTCCAGCGTAGCGCGTTGCGCCCGCGCGCCGTCTGCGCCCTAAAATTTGCGCATGGACGAACGCGCCCGACTGCTTCTCAAGACCCTGATCGAACACTACATCGCCGACGGTCAGCCGGTGGGTTCGCGCACGCTGTCGCGCGCTTCGGGGCTGGAGTTGTCCGCGGCCACCATCCGCAACGTCATGGCCGATCTCGAAGACATGGGCCTGATCGCCAGCCCGCACACCTCGGCCGGGCGCATTCCCACCCCGCGCGGCTACCGGGTGTTTGTCGACGCCATGCTCACCGCCCAGCCGCAGATGCCAACCGACCTGCTGCCGCAGACGCTGCAACAGCACATCGACACCGCCCCGCCGCAGCAGGTGATGATGCGGGCGGCGCAGCTCATGTCCAGCCTGTCGCAATTCGTCGGCGTGGTGCTGGCGCCGCAGCGCAGCGCCGCGTTTCGCCACATCGAATTTCTGCAGTTGAGCGAACACCGCATTCTGCTCATCATCGTCAGCCCCGAGGGCGATGTGCAAAACCGCATGCTGCACTGGCCGCACGCCCTCAGCCAGAACGAGCTCAACACCGCAACCAACTACCTCAACGCCCATTTTTCCGGCCTGAGTTTTGAGCAGGTCGCGCAAAAGCTCGGCAGCGAGGTGGAACACCTGCGTAGCGAACTCGTCGCCCTCATGCAGGCCGGCGTGCAGGCCGGCAGTCAGGCGCTGCAGCAACCGCAAGATCAGGTCGTCATCTCCGGACAACAACAATTGCTCGGCATCGGCGACTTTGCGGGCAATCTAGGCAAGCTGCGCCAGCTCTTCGATCTGTTCGAACAAAAAGCCCAGTTACTCAAGCTGATGGACGCCTCCGCCCGCGCCGATGGCGTGCGCATCTACATCGGCGGCGAGAGCGAGGCCGTGCCATTCGAAGAACTCTCCGTCATCACCGCGCCCTACGCGGCAGACGGCAAAGTGGTCGGCACCCTGGGCGTCATCGGCCCCACCCGCATGGCCTACGACCGCATGATCCAGATCGTGGACATCACCTCCAAGCTGGTGGGCAATGCGTTGAGCCAGCGGTGATTCGCCGCCCAAAAAGAAGAAACACGGAAAACCCCTCTCCCGCTTGCGGGGGAGGTTGGGAGGGGGCTAGTTGTCAAGCGAAGCCCGAAGCGAAATCATCGCACCAGCAGCACCGGCACCGTGGTGGACGCCACCACCTTGCTCGCCACCGACCCCATGACGAAGCCCTTGAGCGCCGAATGGCCGTGCGTGCCCATGATGAGCAGGTCGGGTTGCAGGCGCGCCACCTCGGCGGCGATCTGTTCGGCCGGGTCGCCCACCACATGGCGAGACTCAAACGCCAGCCCGGCCTGCTTCAGCGCGCCTTCTGCGGGTGCCAGCGCCTGTGCGCTGACGTCGCGGTAATACTCATCCAGCGTCGCCTTGCTCAGTTGCGCACGCGCCAGCGGCGTGCCGATAGGCAGCGCCACAGTCAGCAGAGTGATTCTCGGCGGCTCTTTGTACTGTCGCGCCTGCTGCACCAGAACTAGCGCAGCCCGCGCGGTGTAAGTCGATCCGTCAACCGGTAGAACGATGTGCATTGGACAACCCTCCCTTTACGGGCATTATGCCTGCCGCAACACGGTCACTCTGTACCCATTGACGATAAATTCAGACGAAAAAAAGCCGCCCGAAGGCGGCTTTCAAAGCAGTTGCTAAACAGCTTGCGCTGATCAGAACTTGTGACGGATGCCCAGGGCGAAGCCGTTGGAGCCCGTGTTGGCAACACCAGCGTTGGTGCTCGCATTGCTGTTCGCAACGATGGCAGCGCCATTGCTGTTGCTGATGTGCGAATACGAGGTGTACAGGTTGGTGCGCTTGGACAGGGAGTAGGTGTAGCCGATTGCTGCTTGCTTGGCTTGCGGAGCAGAAGCGGGCGAGCCCATATCGTTCTTGTACACGCTGTAGGAAGCCAGAATGGCGCCCGGGCCAACAGGCACGGTGGCACCCAGCATCCACTGTTTCTGGCTGCCAGAGATGCCATCAGCCTTAAGGTTGGAGTACAGACCAACAACCTTGGCGATGCCGAAGTCATAGCCGCCGAAGATGTCGTACATCTTGGCCTTGGCACCTTGTGACAGACCGAAGTTTTGCATATTGCTGATTTGCGAATAATCCACACCAGCAGTGATCGGGCCGTTGTTGTAGTTGCCGCTCAGCCAGTAAGCGCGGCTGGTGCTGCCAGCCGTGTTGATCGGATCGTTGGCAGCGCCCACGTTGAACGTGTAAGCCAGAGTGGCGTGGAAGCCCGAGAAATTAGGCGTCACATAGGCCAGGGTTTGATTGGCACGGTTCAGATTGGCCACACCGTTTTGGGTCAGCAGCGAAGTGTTGCCAATGCTGCCGGTCAGGCCAAAGCTAAACGGGTCGATAGCGACCTGGTTTTGATACGCCGGGTTGTAAAGACGGCCACCCACGACGGTACCGAAGTTGCCGGTCAGGCCGACATAAGACTGGCGCTGCATGAAGCCGCCACCCGAGCAGTAGCCGCTGGAGTTGCCGCCAGTGACGTTGGTGCCCGCTGCGCAGAAGCCGGTTTCAGCATTGAAAATGGCGCTCAGGCCGCCGCCCAGGTCTTCCTTGCCCTTCAGGCCAATACGGGAAGGCGACTGGATGCCTGACTGCAGGCCGGTGAAGCTGGCGGAATCCGTCGCACCAGCGTTGGAAGGCTTGACGCCGGTGTAATGGGCAACGCCCATGTCAACAATGCCGTACAACTGAACGCTGTCAGCAGCGAATGCCGAACTGCTGAAAGCACCGATAACGGCGAGGGCGAGTAGTGATTTTTTCATTGAGCATCTCCAGGTTGTAAAGGGCCAGCTTGAGACAAGCCGGTAAAGAGACGGGCGACAGAGTTTTGCTCTGCTGTGCCCAGCTCGTCGCAGACCTAAAGCATTCCGCTTCCGAGACCTCAACAATTTAGCAGTGCATCAGCGGTGATGCATATGGCAAGAGCAATTACCTCAAGGTTTTGTTGCCAACCAACAACAAAAACAGCCCGCGAGCGGGCTGTAAGTTCTGGCAGTCCGCCTGCACTCCGGCAGGCGGACTGGGTATTCAGGCAATTAGCAAGTCTGATCGACCAACCTTGATCAGAACGAATGCAGGATGCCCACAGCGAAACCACTGGAACCCTGGCCAACGACGCCAGAGTTGCCATTGGTTGCGGTGTTGACAGCAAGCGCCGTACCCGCACGGTTGGCCGCAGCCGCATCGTTGTTGATGTGCGCGTACGAGGTGTACAGCATGGTGCGCTTGGACAGGTTGTAGCTGTAGCCGATGGCGTACTGCTTGGCGGTTGAAGTGCTCATGCTGGTGCCGGTGGCTGACAGCGAGTTGCCGTACTGGCCGTAGGACACCATGACGTTGCCGGCACCGACGGGCGCGTTGGCGCCGATCAGCCAGGACGAGTCGTGGCCGGTGAAGTAATCAGCCGTGCCGCGCTCGTAAATGGCCATCAGGTTGGCCAAGCCGACGTTATAGGAGCCGAACAGTTGCCACACCTTGTAGGCGCCGTCGCTGTTGGTGCCCGTGAGGTTGTTCACCTTGGTGTAGTTGGCGCCGACAGTTGCCACATTGCCGAAGGCGTAGTTGCCGTCGAGAGACAGCAGCGTCGGCTTATTGCCTGCGGTGTTGATTGGGGCAGTTGCGGCGCCGGTGTTGAAGGAATAGTCGGCACGTACCGTCAGGCCAGCCAGCGAGGGCGAGATATAGGTGATGGTCTGGTTGCTGCGCAGCAAGGAGCCAACGGCGTTGCCATTGTCACCAAAAACACCGAGGCTGAAGTTGGAGTAAGCCCCGGTAAAGCCTGCCTGAAACGGATCGTAGTTGATCTCGTTGGTGAACATGCTGGTGAAGTAACGGCCCATTTGCACGGTACCGAAGCTGCCTTGCAGGCCAAGCATCGTGGTACGGCCCATGAAGCTGCCGCCGGTGCAATAGCCCGAAGTGCCTGCGCCCGTTTGGTTGGTGCCAGCCGGGCAGAAGCCGGTTTCAGCCTTGAAAATGGCTTTCAAACCGCCACCCAGGTCTTCCGAGCCTTTGAGGCCAATGCGCGAACCGGCCACCACGCCCGACATCAGGCCGGTGTAGGAAGCTGTGCTGCCAGGGGCGGCAGTCGTGTTGCTGGGGGCGATGCCGGTGAAGTGGCCAACACCCATGTCGATAATGCCGTACAGCTGCACGCTGTCAGCCGCGAATGCCGAGCCTGAGAAGGCGCCGACCACAGCCAGGGCGATGAGGGATTTTTTTGCGAAACCTTGGGTTTTCATTCTGTGCTCCGTTAGGTTTGAAGTGTTCCGCCTCTCGACACACTCTCCAGGGCGATGTCTGAGCGGGTGGGGGAATGAACATGCAAACATTGATGTCATTGCATGCGAGCTGACATTTGAGCGCGCCTGATGATGGGCCTCAAGCTTTTTTGCAGCTCCGACCAAAAGTGTCATCAAAACGCAACATTGCAGGCAGGCGCTGATTCGGCGGTCATTCCTGTACCAACTCGACGCTGAAAGTCATCGTCGCTGTCTTTTCCAGCATGGCGCTGGCCGAGCAGTATTTGGTATGCGAAAGCTCCACGGCCCTCTGCACCATGTCGGGACGCAGGTTGTTGCCCGTCACAGTGAAGTGCATATGGATGCGGGTGAACACCTTAGGGTCGGTGGCGGCGCGGTCGGCTTCCAGCCGCACCGTGCAGCCGCGCACGTCCTGCCGCGCCTTTTTCAGAATGTAGACCACGTCGTAGGCAGTGCAGCCGCCCGTGCCGGCGAGCACGGTTTCCATCGGCCGCGGCGCGAGGTTGTGGCCACCGGGTTCGCCCGGTGCGCTGGCTGGCGCGCCGTCCATGCGCAGGGTGTGGCCGGTTTCGGTGTGTGCGGTGAAGGCCATGCCGCCTTCGCCTTCCCATTGCACGGTGCATTGCATCGCTGTTCTCCTGTGTCTCGTTAAGGGGTAAGTGGATTGTCGGTGGTGTTCAAGGGCGCCTACCATTCGCGACATGACGACCGTCACATTCGATACGCACAAATTCATTCGCAAATTGCGCGAATCAGGCATGCCCGACGCGCAGGCCGAGGCAGTGGCAGACGCTTTTCGCGAAACGCAGGGAGAGGCCGACTTGGCCACTAAACCCGATTTGCGAGAACTCGAACTACGGCTGACGATCAAGATCGGCGGCATGCTGGTGATTGCGGCGGGCGTGCTGGCCGCGGTGCTGAAGCTGCAGTAGGCGCGGAAGGGCGCATGGCGCCCATTTTTTGTTGATTTGCGTCAATTTCAATGTGCATGACGATGGCTCGCAAGCGCCAAAAGCCGCCGCCGCCCGGAGCAATGCCATTTTTTTTCAATGACTTAGGTATTAAATAAGCGCATGCTTATTTAACAATACCATGATGCACGGATGGGCTATGCAAGATACATAAGCATCCTCTAATATTGCTTCACGCGTCGAGTTTGACGCACCCCTTGTCTCCTCCACCTCCTCCTTTGGTGGATTCTTACCCGGGCCGATGTTCATCATCCGCCCGGGTATTTTTTTGCCCGGTTTGTTTTCATAGCGACCAAGCCAGACCTGCAACGGCGATGTAGCGCAGGCTGCGGCCGAGCAGCATCCACGCGGCGCAGGCCCAGGCGTTGATGCGCAGCCAGCCGGCCACGACCACGAGGGCATCACCGATGCCTGGCACCCAAGCCAGCACGGTGATGGGCGCCCCCCAGTGGCGCACTTGCGGCGCCCAGCGCCAGGCGTCGGGGGTCTGCCAATGGCGCACCCAGCGGCCGAGCGCGTAGGTGGTCATGCCGCCGAGGGTGTTGGAGGCTGTGGCGACGAGCACGGCCAGCAGGGTGTGCTGCGGCTGGGCGGCAATCACTACCAGCAGCACGGCTTCGGAACTGAAGGGGATGAGGGTGGCGGCGGCAAAGCTGAGCGCCGCCAACACGTAAAGCCCTCCCGGCCCGGAGGCCGACTGCAGCAATTCATGCCACAAACCAAGGGCGGCGCCGGCCCACTCGGGCGGTATCAGCACGGCCATGCCTGCAAGGTGCGATCAGCGGGGTTCATAGAATCGGCTCTTTTGCTCTGGGAAGATCCAAATGGCCGCGAAGCATACCGACTATCTGCAGCGTATTTTGAACGCACGGGTGTATGACGTGGCGATTGAGTCGGCACTTGACCCGGCGCGCAATCTGTCGCGTCGCCTGCACAACAAGGTGCTGTTCAAGCGCGAAGACACGCAGCCAGTGTTCAGCTTCAAGCTGCGCGGGGCGTACAACAAGATGTCGCGGCTGACGGAAGCTGAACGCAAGCGCGGCGTGATCTGCGCGTCGGCCGGCAATCATGCGCAGGGCGTGGCGCTGTCGGCGCACCGGCTGGGTTGCCGCGCGGTGATTGTGATGCCGGCCACTACGCCGAAGGTGAAAATTGATGCGGTGCGTGCTCTGGGCGGCGCCAGCGTGGACATCGTGCTGCAGGGCGAGAGCTACAGCGATGCCTATGCCCACGCGCTCACGCTGCAGGACAAGCAGGGGCTGACCTTCGTTCACCCCTTCGACGATCCGGACGTGATCGCGGGCCAGGGCACGATTGCCATGGAAATCCTCAGGCAGCATCAGGCGCCGATTCACGCGGTGTTCTGCGCGATCGGCGGCGGCGGTCTGATCTCGGGCGTGGCCGCTTACATCAAGGCGGTGCGGCCGGAGATCAAGGTGATCGGGGTGCAGACGGTCGACTCCGATGCCATGCTGCGCAGCGTGCAGACGGGCCGACGGGTCACGCTGTCTGAAGTGGGGCTGTTTTGCGACGGCACGGCGGTGAAGCAGGTCGGGCGCGAGACTTTCCGCCTGGTGCGCGATCTGGTGGACGACTTCGTCGTGGTCGATACCGACGCGGTGAGCGCCGCAATCAAGGACGTTTTCGAAGACACCCGCAGCGTGCTGGAGCCCTCCGGGGCCATGTCGGTGGCAGCGCTCAAGGCTTACGCCGCGCAGCACCAGCTCAAGGGCGAAACCCTCGTGGCGGTGACCTGCGGGGCGAACATGAACTTCGACCGCCTGCGCTTTGTGGCCGAACGCGCCGAAGTGGGCGAGGCGCGCGAGGCGCTGTTTGCCGTGACCATTCCCGAAAAACCGGGCAGCTTTCGCCGCCTGTGCCGCTTGGTGGGCGCGCGAAATGTGACCGAGTTCACCTATCGCATCAAGCGGCCGGAAGAAGCGCATGTGTTCGTCGGCCTGACGGTGAACGGCCGCGAGGATGCGCAGAAAATGGCGCAGACCTTTGAGCGCTCGGGTTATGGCGTGCTTGACCTCACCGACAACGAACTGGCGAAGGTGCATGTGCGCCACCTCGTGGGTGGCCCCGCGCCGCGCGGGCCGCAGGGGCAGAGCATGGCGGAGAACGAGCGCCTGCTGCGCTTCGATTTTCCGGAACGCCCGGGCGCGCTGCTGCGCTTTCTCGACGCGCTCAGCCCGAACTGGAACATCAGCCTGTTCCACTACCGCAACCAGGGCGGCGACAGCGGCCATGTGCTGGTGGGCATTCAGGTGCCGCCTGCGGACAAAAAGGCCTTCACGCAGTTTTTGCAGCAGCTCGGCTACCACTACACCGAGGAAACCGACAACCCGGTGACGCGGTTGTTTTTGAATTGAAAAACCCCCGCCTGCGCGATGCGCGCGGGCGGGGGTTTCATCGTCTAGCCGCGCTCAAGAGGCGTAGTCGAGCACCGGCTTGGGCAGCTTGATGAGGAACAGGCGCGAAGGCGTTTCCCACGGTTTGCCGCGGATGATGCGATAGGTGTACGCGCCCGGCGCGGTGCACTTGCCCGTGCCCGCCAGAATCTGGCCGCTGGCGTCCATTTCGCAATCGTCACCTTTGAGGATCTCGCCATTCGGGCCGACGATTTCCGCCGCAAGGCCGAAGTCGTTGTCGTTGGCCACAGCAATCGTCTGCGCGTCCACCAAAGCCATGCCCTCGGTCTTGCCGGACACCCAGCCAAAGCCGCTGCCTTCGACCATGTCGAACAGCAAGGTCTTTTTCACCGGGATGATGCCGCCGTCGGTCAGCGCCTTGAGCGAGGTCTGGTACTCGGGCTCCAGGCCGTTGATGGTCTTGCCGGTGAGGTCGGTCGCGCCGCTGAGGTCAATGAGGAAGATCATGTTGTGATCTTTGCCATCGGCTTGCGTGCCGCGCTCGATGATGAGGTAGCGGTTGTCGTCGAGCGCCACGAGGTCGCCGATCTTGGCATCCTTGTTTTTGCTGTACGGCACGGCCCCGCTGGCATCGGTGAGGGGGTAGGCCAACATGCGGGTAGCGCCATCCGGCTGGATTTGCACCAGGCGGGTGAACACGGCTTTGGTGGTTTTCTGCTTTTTGCCGTTGCTGTCTGCGGCGTCATCCATCTTGAGAATGCTCTGCACGCCGGCCAGCAGATTGCCGTTGGGCGCAAGGGCGATGGCTTCGATGCCGCGGTTGGGCTGGCGATACTTGACGATGTCGGGCAGGCCGCTGCCGGGCGCCAGTTTGGTCTCGATCTGGCCGCTGGCGGCGTTCACCTTGAACACGAAGGGGCCGTACTCGTCGGTCATCCACAGCGACTTGCCGTCGGGCGTGGCCACCACGGCTTCGGGGTCGATGCCGTGCACATCAAAAGCGATGTCGCCCTGCGCGTTTTTGAGAATCTGCAGGGTCTCGCTGACCGGCGTTTCGCCCGTCGATCCGACAGCACCCGGAGGGATGGGGCGGCCGCTCATCGCAGCGCCGTCGATGTCCTTGAGCGGGGTGGTACTTTCCAGCGTGGCGCGACGGTTGCCCTTGCCGGTGCCCACAGTCACCACGCCAAACTCAGGATTGAATGCCGGCGCGGGGAACGACTTGGTCGCGGTGGTGGTGGTGGAGATGCCGTCAGCGTTCTGCAGGTCGGGTGAATCTCCGTTGGGGCCGCGATCGGTCATCGCCCAGAACTGCACATTGCCCTGCTTGTCCACGCCCTTGAAGGCCAGGCCCGAGCCCAGGCTGATGGGGAAGCCCTTGGGGAACTCGGCCTTGATGTAGTTCTGATTGCCGGGATAGGGCACGTTGAACCGGCTCTGGCTGCCGATGGCGTACTTGCTCACGCTGAGCTGCGCGCCCTGCGCTGCGCCCGCGCCTTGGTAGGTGAAGGTGCTGGTGACGGTGCGGCCGATCAGCGAGAGCGAGTCTTCGAGGTGCGCCTTGGCGTAGCGCGGATCGGTCAGGCTGAGCTTGAGATCGGCGAGCTGCTGCTGGAACAGAGCGACCAGTTGGGTGCGGTCGGACAGATCGCACTTGATGTTGGCAAAGCGCTGGCGCACCTCACTGCGAATGACGATGCCGTTGTTCGGGTCGCGGTCGTCATCGAGCGCCTGGAGCAGTTGCGCGGTGTTCTGCGTGCGGGGGGCGTCTTCGCCCTGCTCGTCGAGATCGGCCAGCGCCACCACATCGGCGCCCTTGGCGCGGCCCAGCAAGACGCCGCCGAGCTTGAAGGTGACGGTCTCGCCGGATTTGTAGAAGAACTGCCCCGCCGCGTTGGTCTGGCGCGGGGTGACTTCGCTATCGGTGGTGTAGTCCACCCCGGCCACGGCGGAGTCGAGAAAGACCCCGGTTTGCACCGCGGCCTGCTGCTCAGGCGGGTTGGACGCGGTGGTGGCGCCCCCGCCGCCGCAGGCGGACAAAGAGAGTGCCGCGGCAATCGCCAGGGCTAAAACAGATTTGGGGAAATGCATGGCTCGACTCGCTCAAATGAGAAAGTCGAGACCATAAGTTGCAAATGTGACAGTTTGTTTAATGCGCGATCCGTTCTTCGCTCAGCGCGGGAACAGCACTTTGTGCTCGCCGTACTCCGAAGGAAATCCGCGCAGCACGGCCTGTGCCAGCGGCACGGCCACATTAGCCAGACCGCGTTCGTAGCCGCCGGTCGTGGCGTGCGACTGCCAGATCAGCGCGCCGGTGGCGGTGTCGCGGATTTCCAGCGAGAGACTGCGGTCGTAGTAGTTGGGCGGCGGCATCCAGCCGAACATGCCGCCTCCCCACCCGCGGTATCCGCCGGGGAAATAAACCGCACCATTGGGCAGCAGCACGGGCGGGGGCCAGACCGAGGGGCCGTAGGTGGCTTCGAGATCGAGACGCACGGTGTAGGCGTAGCGCGCGGTATAGGGCG
>NZ_JBYCKI010000004.1:0-33253 GCF_057473305.1 Thiomonas sp. TH-17 | reverse complement strand
GGCCTTGCTCTACATCGACCTCGACAACTTCAAGGAAGTCAACGACAGCCGCGGCCATGCTGCGGGCGACGCGCTGCTGTGCCAGGCCAGCGAGCGGTTGCGCACGCGGTTGCAGGCCAACGGCATCGTCGCGCGCCAGGGCGGAGATGAGTTCACCCTGGTACTGCCCTTGGCCGACGCGGCCACGGCGCAGGCCACGGCGAACACCATGATTCGCGCCATGCAAGAACCCTTCAATCTGGCGGGTGGCCCGGTTCAGGTGGGTGCCAGCGTGGGCATTGCCCTATGCCCGCAGCATGCCTGCGAGCGCGATGAACTGCTGCGCTGCGCCGACATTGCGCTGTACGCCGCCAAGGCCTATGGCCGCGGCCGCGCCCAACTGTTCAACCCCTCGCTCGACGCCGAAGCCCGCACCCTGGCCCAGTTGCTGGCCGATCTGCGGCAGGCGCTGGTGCTCGGTGAATTCGTCGCGCACTATCAGCCGCGCGTCAACGCCGCCGATGGTCGCATCACCTCCGCCGAAGCGCTGATCCGGTGGCATCACCCGCAGCGCGGGCTGCTGTTCCCCGATGCGTTCATTGCCGTGGCCGAGTCGTATGGGCTGATCGAGCCCATCGGCCGCTGGATGCTGGGCGCCGCCTGTCAGCAAATGGCCCAGTGGCGGCGCGAAGGCATCGACATTGCGCGGGTTTCGGTCAATGTTTCCGCCGTTCAGCTTGAATCAGGCGAGCTCGTGGGGCAGGTGCAAGACGCGCTGGATCGCCACGCCATTCCGCCCGCCACGCTCGAACTCGAATTGACCGAAAGCCTGCTGGTGGACGAAAACGAAGCGCTGTTCGCCCAGCTCACCGCGCTGCGCGACATGGGTGTGACCCTCGCGCTCGACGACTTCGGCACCGGCTATTCGTCCATGGCCGCGCTGCGCAAGCTGCCGATCGACGTGATGAAAATCGACCGCTCCTTCGTCATCGATCTGGAAACCGACGCCAGCGCCCTGCCCTCGGTGCGCGCCATCGTGGCGCTGGCGCAGGCCTCGCAACTGCACCTCGTGGCCGAAGGCGTGGAGACCGAAACACAGGCGCGCATGCTGCGCGAACTGGGCTGCCACGAGTTGCAGGGCTATCTGTATTCGCGCCCCGTCGAGCCCTCGAAGTTTCTGCAACTTCCCGGCTTGCGCCACGGCGCGCCCGCGGCCTGACACTCACCCCAGTCGCAGATAAAACCCGTGATACACATCGACTGAATGCTCGGGCTCAAAGGCGATGTGGCAATGTTTGTCAGGGTTTTGCCAGCGGTCGACGATCTGGTAGCCCAAGCGGGTAAAGCCTTCCAGAAACGGCGCGTAGGCGGCGATGCGGTACGGGCAAAAGGCGGTGCCGATGCTCTGCAGGGTGAAGTAATCTTGCCCGCCGTTGTCCAGCACATGCAGCGGCGTGAGGTTGAGGATGATGTGATGCGGAGGATGTTCCAGCGTGGCCAGCCGCTGCGCCAGCGTGTCGGGCAGGTACTGCAGCACGCCCAGCGCCAGCAGCACGTCCACACCCTCGGCGCCGCTGAAATCGCCGTTGAAGCTCAGCCGCGCCGCGGGGTCGCGCTCGCGGGCGATCTCCGCGCCCCGCGCCATCACCGCAGGCACGTCGCTCACCGTCCAGCGCAGCTTGGCGGGATAGTCGAGATAGCGCTGATAACCGTAGTAGCCAATGCCGATATGCCCGCCCAGATCGAACACCGAACTTTGGCTCTGCGCAAACAGTTTTTGCAGCCAGAAGATGACGGGGTAGTCGCTGGGATAGATGCGCTTGATGCGCTCCAGGTACATGCCGGCGGCGTCGGCGTTGTCGTAGCCCAGAGGCCGCGTGCTCGGCGCGCTGGCCTGCGCGGCGTCGAAGCTGGAATAAACGCCGCGAAACAGATTGGCGTCGGTGTTGTTGGCAAAAGCCGCCTCGGCTCGCTGGCGGCGCAGTTGTCCCAGCGGCGGCAGGTCGGCCAGGCGATCCATCAGGGTGTGGGCGTTTTCAAGCAGGGGCATGGCGGTCTCCACAAAGACGGGAAGCGTACCGCCAGAAATATGGAGGCTCGCTTTTGTAAGCAGATGTGATCCGGTGTATCTCTATTTTTCTTTTGCGGGCCTGGATCAAAAGATGGAAAAGCAGAAAAATTGCGCCAGCTTTCAATTGCGAACGGTCAATTTTTTAGAGCAACTGCAGGCGCAGCATCTCGCCCATTCTTCCAACGAGACGAGTGTGGGCCATGGATTTCCATCGACAAACCGGAGAGAGCCGGATCGCGCGCGCAACGCGAACCCGGCTGGCGCAAACCGCGCAAACCGTTTTCCTTGCCGCTAGCCTGCTGGCGCTCAGTCCGTTTGCCTCGGCGCAGGACGCTGCAACTTTCGTGGCGCAGAACGGGGTAAAAGTTCAACCCGCCGATGCGGCGCAGGACAGTTGGCATGTGGTGCCCAGTGTGACGCCCACGGTGCAGCAAGGCGGCGTGGGCAAGGAAATGCCGCAGGATCACAGCCAGTTTCCGCAGCTCAAGGGGCCGTTCACCTCGCCCGAGCAGGTCACCAAAGCCTGCCTGAGCTGCCACACCGACGCGGCCAAGCAGGTCATGTCCACCATTCACTGGACCTGGAAGGCCTACGACCCCAAGACCAAGACGCTGGTGGGCAAGAACCACGTCTACAACAACTTCTGCGTCAGCCCGATCAGCAACGAGCAGTTCTGCACCGTGTGCCATGTGGGCTATGGCAGCACCGACCCGAACAAATTCGTGCCGTTCGACCATCGCAGCCAGGATCATGTGGACTGCCTGGTGTGCCACGACCAGACCAAGACTTATCACAAGATTCCGTTCATCGGCGGCAATCCGGCGATGGAAAAAATCGCGGTGCGTCCCGGCTGCGGCGAGGTGTACGGCACCGACAAGCCTTTCGTCGAACCGGAAAACCTCGCCAACATCGCGCAGCATGTGGGTTCGCCCACGCGCTACACCTGCGGCCAGTGCCACTTCTACGGCGGCGGCGGCGACGGGGTGAAACACGGCGATATGGACAGCTCGCTGGTCAGCCCCTCACGCGCGGAAGATGTGCACATGGATGCCAAGGGCCTGAACTTCTCTTGCCAGGAGTGCCACAAGACCGAGAACCACAACGTCAGCGGCTCGCGCTACCTCACCGATGTCATGCCGGATCACGGGCAGTTCATGCGCGGCAGCCCGCACAACGGGCAGGCGGCAAGCTGCGTGTCGTGCCACGGGCAGACGCCGCACAAGGGCAACGACCTCAACACGCGCATTCAGGCCGCGACGCTGAACATGCACACCCGCGACATCGCCTGCGAGACCTGCCACATCCCAGAGTTCGCGCGCGGCGGCCTGCCGACCAAGATGGAGTGGAACTACGCCACCGCTGGCAAGCTCGCGCCCAACGGCTCGCCGCTGGTCATCAACGACAGCCACGGCTGGAACACGTACTGGGGCGTCAAAGGCAGCTTCAAGTGGGCGGAAAACGTGGTGCCGCAGTACCGCTGGTTCAACGGCGTGGAGCGCTGGATGAACATCGGCGACAAGGTGCAGGACTTCAAGAACAAGGACGGGGTGGTGCAGCTCAACGCCATCGAGGGCAGCCCGACCGACGGCAAGTCGAAGATTTTCCCGTTCAAGATCATGCGCAACAACCAGCCGTATGACACGCAGACGGGCATCCTCGCGGTGTTCCATTCCTTCGGCTTCGACAAAGATTCCTACACCATGAACTACGACTGGCAGCCCTCGATCGCCGCCGGCATGAAAGCCGCGCACCTGCCGTATTCAGGTCACTTCGGCTTCGTCAAGACCGATATGTACTGGCCGATCGAGCACATGGTGGCTCCGGCCAAGAACGCGCTCTCGTGCATGCAGTGCCACGCCAACGACGGCCGCCTGCAAAACATCGACGGCGTGTATATGCCGCACCGCCCGAAAGACCACAACAAGTGGCTGGAACTCATCGGCCTGGCTGCTGCCGCGTTGGCGCTCGCTGGGGTGACGCTCCACGGCCTCATCCGCTTCGGTCTGTGGCTGCGCCGCCGCGGTCATTGAAAGGAACCCATCATGACGACCCAACGCGTTTACATGTTCACCCGCTTCGAGCGCTTCTGGCACTGGAGCCAGGCCGCGCTCATCATCACCATGCTGTTCACCGGCTTCGAGATTCATGGCTATCTGGGCGGCTTCAATTTCGAGCACGCCCTGCTCATCCACGAATACGCCGCCTGGCTGCTGATGACCCTGTGGACTTTCGCGGTGTTCTGGCACTTCACCACCGGCGCGTGGAAAAACTACATCCCCGACCTGCGCCCCAAGAGCCTGTGGGCGGTGGCGCGCTATTACGCCTGGGGCATGTTCATCGGCGAACATCACCCGTATCACAAAGAGCCGTTTCGCAAACACAACCCACTGCAGCGGCTGGCGTATCTGTGGCTCAAGCTGATGATCAATCCGCTGATCTGGGCCAGCGGCCTGCTGCTGCTGTTCTTCAGCTATGGCTGGATTCGGCTCTCGCCCCTGGGGCTGCAGCTCGACTGGGTGGCGCTCACCCACACCGCTGCCGCTTACATGATGCTGCTGTTTTTCATCCTGCACGTCTATCTGGCCACCACCGCGCACCCGCCCACGGCCTATATCAAGGCCATGATCACCGGCTGGGAAGATGAAGAAGAACCCGACGCGCCTGCCGCCATCTCCAACGCCTCCAGCGTTGCCCAACCGGAGCCTCATCATGGCTGACGCCCGACTCTCCCGCTCCCGCCGTCTGATGCAGTTGACCGTGCTGGGTGCCGCGCTCTTGAGCCTGAGCGCCAGCCTGAGCATCGACACCAGCGCGCAAGCTGCCGAACCTGCGGCCAAGCCCGCAGCCCAAGCCGCCTCCACCCCGGCGATGCAACTCAATCTGGAAAGCGCCTCGCTCACCGACCTGCCCGGCTCGCCTTCGCGGGTGCGCATCGATCAGGCGCTGGGCGTGCATGCCATCAAGCAGCGCGACGGTTTTGTGATGCTCGACAACGCCGAGCTGCTCAAGACCTATGTTTATGCGTATTCCAGGCAGACGGTGGATTACACCGGCATCCTCACGCCGAACACCGAAATGATCGAACCGCCCGCGCCGGTACAGGCTACTGCGAAGGAAAAGCAGCAGGTCGATGCCATGATCGCCTTCGACAAGACGCACCCCAAACTGCGCATCGACGTCGATGACATCGCGCTCGACGCCTATGTGCCGCAGGGCAAGTATTACCCCATCGACAACCGCCTGTTCATCCACGGCGCCGGGTATTACTTCGACAACTCGCCCTACCACTACACCTACGACCACCCCGAGGCTTTCCGCCATCTGGCCTGCACCGATGCCGCCGTGATGAAAACCCTCAACGACGCCATCGCCAATTACCAGCACTTTCACATGGCCATTTTCGCCACCGTGCTCGGCGCTGATGCCAAGACGCAGGCTCTGCATCTGCGGGTGGACGAAGTGCAACTCAAAAACGCGCTGGGGCAGGTGCTGATCGACCAGAAGGCGCAGTGAGTTGGCGCTGCTGGCTTGGCGCCAACCGAGTCGGTGCAAACCGACTCCCCCTCCCCACCCGTGGGGAGGGTTGGGGTGGGGTCGCTGGGCAGGGCCGCTCAAGCCGAGCGGTAGTCCTTGAGGTACTTGCCCTCGAACCAGCGCTTGGCCCAGGTGAAGGCGCGCGAGGGCGGCAGCACGATGGTTTTTTTGTCGTCGCGGAACACCAGAATGCCGCTGTCCACGGTATCGACGATGCACACCAGTTCAGCCTTGGGCACATGCTGCGCGGGCTGGCCTTGCATCACCCGCAGCAGATTCTCGGCGGCGGCCTTGGCCTGCAGATCGGCCATGTGCGCCTGCTTGGGCAGCCAGTCGGGGCCGGGGTAGCTGCCGGCGTCTCCGGCAACGAACACCCGCTCGAAACCGGGCACGGCGCAATGCGCGTCGGCCTGAATGAAGCCGCCGGGCGAGCGCGGCAGCTCGGAGTTGTGCGTCCAGCCCGGCCCCGTCATGCCGGGCATGAACAGAATGAGATCAGCCTTGACCATGCCGCCCTCGGTCTCCACCCCCTCGGGCGACATGCGCAGCGGCTTGTGGCCCAGATGGGTGTCGATGCGGCGCTTGGCCATGTGCGACAGCAACCCAGTGACCGCGCGCTCGCCCAGGCGCTGGCCCGGCGTTTCGGAGGCGTTGAAAAACACCAGTTCCACCTTGTCGCGTTTGCGCTGGCGGCGCAGCCAGGTGTCGATGCCGAACAGCAGCTCGAACATCGGCCCGCCGCGCGCCGCAGCAGGCTCTTGCGGGTTGCCGCCAAAGCCGCAGGCGATGCGCCCGCTGTCCATCGCCAGCAGCCGTTCGCGGATTTTCTCGGCCGCGGCCACGCCTTCGCACAGCGCGATGGCGTGCTCGATGCCCGGCAGCTTTTTGATGAAGCGACCGCCCGTGGCGATGATCAGGCCGTCGTTCTCCACCGGCCCGCCGGTGGTCAGCACCGTGCGGCCGCCGTCTTGCAGCCCGGTCACTTCGGCTGCGAGAAAGTCGATCTTGTTCTTCTGCAAGAACGGCCCGAGGTCGATGACCAGATCGCTGCTTTTGCGCACCCCCGTGGGCACCCAGATCAGGCTGGGCAGATAAACGAACTCCGCCTTGGGCGCCACCAGAGTAATGCGCGCCTGCGGCGCCTTGGCACGCAAGGTGCGCGCCGCAGTGAGAGCGGCAAACCCGGCACCGAGGACAACAAAATGGGAAGACATGATGGATGGTTTCTGCGAATACAAAAAGAACAAAGAATAGGCCTGGCATGGCCGTTTGGGCTTGTGAATTATCAGAGCCAAAGGGTCCGCTGCCCGGGCTGCCCCACCCTTTCTGAAACGCTTTGTAAATGCCGTTGACGCGCAGCGGACAAGCGGAGAATTCTGAATAAAGAACGAGCGTTCGATTTTCAGATAAACCTAAGACCGCAACACGGCCAGACAACGGAGACAACCCATGCAGACCTTCTCGCTGAAGACCGCCCTGGCCGTCAGTTCCAGCGCCCTGCTGCTCGCGGCCTGCGGTGGTGGCGGCGGAGCGCCCACCCCCAGCACCGGCTCGGCTGACACCCTGGTTTCGGCCAGCGCCACGCCCACCGCCGCGATCTCGACCAACACCATTGCCACGTCGGGCAACTGGATGGGCCGCTACCCCAGCGCGGTGCAGCAGCTCATCGGCGCCCCGGTTTGCGGCGTGACGGTCTACAAATACACCTACGCCACCGTCGGCGGCGAGAACGAACCCACCACTGCCACCGGCGCGCTGATGATTCCCTCCGGCAGCACCGCGCAATGTCAGGGCGCAAAGCCCATCGTGCTCTACGCCCACGGCACCGCGCTGAGCAAGAACCGCGACCTCGCCGCACTCGGCGACCCGAGCAACCCCGCCTTCGGCACCGCCTCGCGCGTGGCCATGATCTTCGCCGCGCAGGGCGACATCGTCGTTGCGCCCAACTACGCGGGCTACGACACCTCGCCCCTGCCCTACGCGCCCTACCTCAACAAGCAGCAGCAATCGCAAGACATGATCGACAGCCTCACCGCCGCACGGCAGGCGCTGATGCAACTGAATCTGCCCGTGAGCGACAACGGCAAGCTGTTCGTCACCGGCTATTCGCAGGGCGGCTTCGTGGCGATGGCCACCCTGGCCAAGCTCGACGCGCAGGGTCGCCCGGCCACTGCGGGCGCGCCGATGTCCGGCCCTTACGGCATGCTCGCCATCAGCGATGAAATCATGCTCGGCCACCCCAACGTCGGCGGCACGGCCTACCTGCCGCTGGTCGCCAACTCTTACGCGCACCTGCCCGCGGGTTCGCCGCAAGTCGATCTTGCCGCCATGTTCAACCCGCTCTACAAAGACGCGCCGACGCTGTTTCCCGGCCCCGTGGGCTTTGCCGGCTTTGGCCAACTGGTGCAGGCCGGAAAGATTCCGTACACCGCCATTTTCCAGTCGTCGCCCACCGGCAACGCCACGCTGGATAGCCTGAGCGAAGGCTGGCCGCTCGGCCCGCTGGGCTTCGATCCGACCGCCTACCTCATCAGCACCGCTTACCGCGCGCAATACGTGGCCGACGTGCTCGCCCACCCCGACGGCGCTGCGCCTGTCGATGGCTCAGCGCCCAACTTCACCACCACCGCGCCCACACCGGCGAGCAACCCGCAAGACCCCTTGCGGCAAATCCTTCTCGCCAACGATCTACGCGGCTACACCCCCAGCATGCCGCTGCTGATGTGCGGCGGCGATCAAGACCCCGAAGTATTCTGGAACCAGGACGCCGGAGCCATGACCGCCACCCTGATGAACAAGGCCCAGACCACCCACCCCGGCCTGCGCTTCGCCACCCTCGACCTCGACAACCAGGGCAGCCCCGGCACCTACAGCAACGGTCTGACCAGCTTCGGCCTGAACACCGCACAGCAACAGATCATGCAGACCGTGGCGAGCACGGTGCAGGGCGGGTTCATTGCGTATCAGCAAGGCGTGGTGCAGGCGGCTGAAGCGCAGGGCTACACGGCGCAACAGGCCGCTGCCTACGCGATGGAGAACTACCACACCGACGAACGCCCGTTCTGCACCGTGGCGGCGCGCACTTTCTTCAATCTGTACGCGCAGTAAGCGGGCGGGCGGACGCACGCCCGCAAGCTCACCGCTGCGCCGCCCGCATGGCCTGCACGATGCGCTGCGTCTGCACGCTCACCGTGGTCACGCGGGCCAGCAGGTCGATGACCCGCTCCTTGTAGTCGGCAAAGCGGTAAGTGTCGAAGCGCTCGCGGAGGGTCGGGTCTTTGGGCTTTTTTTCCTTGTGCTGATCGAGCACCCAGTCGAGGGCACAGCGGTTGCCGAGTTTGTAGGACCAGGCTTCGCGGAATGCCGCGCAGCGTCGTTTCGGTGTCGAGCGTGATGCTGCCAGACGCCGGGTCGGACTTGAGCAGCGCCTTCGGATGCAGCCCCGCCGCGCGGGCGCGTGCGTCGGGCGTCTCAACCCGCGTGAGGGCGTAGGGCTGCTCGCACAGCCAGTCGGCGCCGTCGATCATGAAGCGCACGATTTCGTTCGGCGTGTACACCACGCCGAGCCGGTCGGCGGCCTTGGCGTTGTAAACCTTGTAGAAGTTTTCGTAGATGACCTTGAGGAAGGTCTGCTTCTCGCTGTGGCTGGCGATTTGCGCGGCGGCGGCGCGAAAGCTCGGGTTGTTCGCATGTTCCAGCGCGATCATGTCGCGCAGGGCGTCGAGCACGGCGGGCAGGTCGGCCTTGAACTGTTCGACAGCGGCGCGAAAGCCCGCGATCTCCGGCCGCTCGAAGCTGAAAAACAGCTTGAGCAGCCTTGACAGCGCCTCGGTGTCGGCCATGTCGCAGCGCATCACCTCTTGCCGGTTTTGCCACAGCACGGCCAGCGTGTCGTCGCTGAAGATGATGTTGTCCTGCGGATAGCCCTTGCGGAATTTTTTGCCGACTTCGGCATCCAGGTCGTCGTCGGCGTCCTTCGCCTCCCAGTAGCCCAGCGGCATGCGCAGTTCGTGCAGCAGCGCGCCGTCGACGGCGATATTGGTTCTGGTCGCGGTCTTGAGCGGATATTCGGCCAGGAACACCAGCCCTTGCTGCCGCCCCCAGGCTTTGAGCAGGTCTTTGAACGCCTCGCGCACGATGGTTTCGCGCTGGCTGCCGCTGACCTTTTTGATGAGATCGAGCTGGGCGAGGTAGTCGTGGATAAGGAGCTGGCTCATGGGGTGCGGGCGGGCTGGACAGACGCGATAGAGACGCCGCAACATAGCAAATGGCGCGGGAATACACTGCAGTTTCGCCGCTTGGACACGACGAGGATGACCACATGGCATTGGCGCAACACAAACTGAGTCTGGACGATTACATCGCCTGGGAAAACGCACAGCCCGAGCGGCACGAGTTTTACCGCGGTGAGGCCTTCGCCATGGTGGGGGTGCGGCGGGTGCATGGGATGGTGTCGGGCAATCTTTTCGCCGCATTGAAATCCGCCCTGCGCGGCGGCCCCTGCGAGGTGTTCACCGAAAGTCTGAAGGTACAGGTGGCCGATGAGGCGGTGTTTTATCCGGACGTGTTCGTCACCTGCCATGCCGACGACCTGCGTACCGACATGGTGTTTCGTCACCCGGTGCTCATCGTCGAGGTGTTGTCTGACAGCACGCAGGGCTATGACCGCAGCCTGAAGTTTGCGATGTACCGGCGCATCGCCGAGTTGCGCGAATATGTGCTGATCGACCCCGACAGCCGCAGCGTGGAGGTGTTCAGGCGCAACGAACGCGGCCTGTTCGAACTGCACGATTTCACCGGCACGTCTGAGCTGGAACTCGCCAGCGTGCAACTGCGCATCTCCCTGGCGGAAGTGTTCAGCGGGCTGGAGCCGCTGCCAGCCGTCTAATCCCGCCGCCTGATTCTTCCCCTACGCCGCTGCACGGCAGACGACGGCGAGCTTGTTGCCGTCGGGGTCGCGCACATAGGCGGCGTAGAAATCGGGGCCGTAGTGCGGGCGCAGACCTGGCGCGCCTTCGCTGCGACCGCCATGCGCCAGCGCGGCGGCGTGAAAGGCATCGACCTGCGCCCGGGTGCTCGCGGCCAACGCGATCATGGTTCCATTTCCCACTGTGGCCGGCTGACTGTCGAAGGGTTTGCACACCCACAGCGCCAGTTCAACCCGCCCTTCGTCGGCGTAGCGGCCCCAGCCGATTTCATGGCTGGGATCGTCGTCTTCCGTCACGCAGCGCGCGTGCCCGAGCGCGGCCAACACCGGGTCGTAAAACGCGGCCGCCCGAACAAGATCGTTGCTGCCGAGCATGAGGTAGGTGAACATGGTGTGCGCTCAGTGGGTTTTCGGCACGCTGCTTTTCGCCGGGCCGCCTTTTACCGTTTGTTTGCGTGGCGGCTTTGGAGAACTGGCTGCGTTGTGCCGATCGACATAGGCATCGAGCAGGTTGCGGATCATGCGCTGATATTGGGAATGATGGGCCTGCGCCTGATGCTTGAAAAAATCAACGCTCTTCTTGCTCAACGCGAGGGTGACCTTGACGCCTTCTTCGCGGAACACCAGAGCCTCCGGTGGCGGCAAAAAATCTTTGACAATTTCCACGTCACCAACGGGCTCATCGGTGTATTTGATTTTCTTGCTCATAGAGGGTTTTTCCTTTGCGCCAATAGCCCGCTCCGATGATGCGTATGGTGCGGCCTCTCATGGTGAACCGCACGGTGAGGATGCCGCCGTCCACTTCACCGAAACAAAAATATCGCGCCTCGTCTTGGCTGTGCTGCTTGTCTCGCACGATCACGCGGCGCGGATCGGCAAATGCATACTGCGCGCGGCCGAAACCAACGCCATGCTTTTCTCGGTTGGCTTCATCCTTCTCCGCATCCCATTCAAAGCTCGGTTTCTGCATGGCGACATTTTAGATTAAACCCATACTTTTCGCCATATTTCACTACCGATTCACGGTGCCAAACTCCTCATGAAAAACTCAGAACCGCCCCAAGTTTTCTCATCTCCCTCGGGGGGGGGCTGACGCGAATGCGGCAGATCTGGGGGCGCTTTCACGCAAAAATCTTCCCCGGATTGAGGATGCCTTTGGGGTCGAGTGCCTGCTTGACGGCGCGCATCACGTCGAGCGCGTCGTCGCCGGCTTCCTCGCGCAGAAAGCCCTGCTTGTGCAGGCCGATGCCGTGTTCGCCGCTGCAGGTGCCACCGAGTTTTAGGGCGCGGCGCACGAGTTGGGCGTTGAGGCGTTCGGCCAGTTCGCGTTCTTCGGGCTTGGCGGGGTCGATGAGGTAGCCGATGTGGTAGTTGCCGTCGCCCACATGGCCGACAACGAAGTAGGGCAGACCGGCGGCGTCGGCCTCAAGAATGGTGTCGTTGATGCTCTCGGCCAGGCGCGAAATGGGCACGCAGGTGTCAGTGGTGACGCAGCGGCAGCCGGGCTTCATTTGCAGCGCGGAGAGGTAGGCGTGGTGCCGCGCCTTCCATAGCTTGCTGCGTTCTTCCGGCGTATCGGCCCAGGCGAAGTCGGAGCCGGCGTAGTCTGCTGCGAGGGCCTGCACGGTTTCGGCCTGCTCGCGCACCCCGGCGGGCGAGCCGTGGAATTCCATCAACAGCAGGGGCTGCTCGGGCAGGCCGAGATGGTCGTGGGCGTTGACCGCGCGCACCGCGCCGGGGTCCATCAGTTCCACGCGGGCGATGGGAATGCCGGCCTGGATGAGGGCGATGGTGCAGTCCACCGCGTGCGCCACATCGGGGAAGGAGCACACCGCCGCGGCCACGGCCTCGGGTTGCGGGTAGAGGCGCAGGGTGACTTCGGTGATGATGCCCAGCGTGCCTTCGCTGCCCACCATGAGGCGGGTGAGGTCGTAGCCCGCGCTGCTCTTGCGCGCCTGGGTGCCGGTGCGCACCACGCGGCCATCGGCCAGCACCACTGTGAGCGCCAGCACGTTTTCGCGCATGGTGCCGTAGCGCACGGCGTTGGTGCCGGAAGCGCGGGTGGCAGCCATGCCACCGAGAGAGGCGTCGGCGCCGGGGTCGATGGGGAAAAACAGGCCGGTGTGGCGCAGTTCGTCGTTCAACTGCAGCCGCGTGACCCCGGCCTGCACGGTAACGAGCATGTCGGCGGCGGCCACATCGAGCACGCGGTTCATGCGGGTGAGATCAAGGCTGATGCCGCCCTGCACCGCGAGCAACTGGCCTTCGAGCGAAGATCCCGCGCCAAAGGCGATGACGGGCACGTCGTGCGCGGCGGCCAGTTTCACCGCGTCAGCCACGTCTTGCGTACTTTCGCAGAACACCACGGCTGAGGGCGGCGGCACGTCGAACGGCGATTCATCGCGCCCGTGCTGCTCGCGCACCGCCTGTGCGGTGGAAAGCTGCGCGCCGAACCGCGTGGCCAGCGCGTCGAGCAGGGCGGGCGGCGTGGGTCGGGTGAGAATCTTCGGGGCAATGGGGGCGTTCATGGCATGTCCTTATGAATCAGCGACTTCTCCCCGCAAGGATAGGCCGCTTGTCAGCCCTCTGCCCAGAGGGCTTGCATGGCGCGCTCGAAAGCTTGCGCGCACTGGGCAGCTTGCGGATGCTGGCCGTCGTGCAGGACCCAGCGCCCGGCCACCATGACCGCGTTCCATGCCGTGGAGGGACTGGAAAACACGAGGGCGTCGAGCAGATGGCTTGGCGGCATGCCGAGGGTAGCCGCGGCATGCGGGTTGAGCACCAGAGCGTCGGCGCGGGCGCCTGGCGTCAAGCCCCACGCGGGCTGTCCGGCGGCGTGGGCGCTGCCAGCCTGCACGCAGGACCACAGCCGGACCGCTGTGGACGGCTGCGCGGCTTCTGGCGCTGCCGCGGTGTTGCGCTGACGCTGGATGAGTCGCTGACCATATTCGAGCCAGCGCACTTCCTCTCTCCAGTCGCGGGTGATCTGGCTGTCCGACCCCAGGGTGATGGGCACGCCTTGCGCCAGAATGCCCGGCAGATCGGGCAGGCCGTCGCCGAGGTTGGCTTCGGTAGTGGGGCAGAGCACGATGCCCGCGCCGCTGCGGGCAACGGCGTCGATTTCTTCCGGCTCGGTGTGGGTGGCGTGGACGAGTTGCCAGCGCGCGTCGAGCAAACCCTGCGCCGCTAGCCATGCGATGGGTCGCTGGCCGGTGGCGGCGAGGCAATCGTCCACCTCGGCGGTTTGCTCGGCAACGTGGATGTGGATGGGACCGTCGAAGCCGTCTGCCCGTTGCACCAGCGCTTGAACAGACGCGGGCGACGCAGCGCGCAAGGAATGAATGGCGATGCCCGCGTCCAGCCCCGGTTGGCGTCGGCCCCGGATGGTTTGCACCGCCTGCCACACGCTTTCGGCGTTGGTGGCGAAGCGCCGTTGGTCCGGGCGCAGCGCGGGTTGCTGAAAGCCGGCGCGCTCATACAGCACCGGCAGCAGGGTGAGGCCGATGCCCACTGCGCGCGCCGCATCGGCCAGCGCCCAACTGAAGGCGAGCGGATCGGCGTAGGGCTGGCCATCTGGCGCGTGCTGCAGGTAATGAAACTCGCACACCTGCGTGTAGCCGCCCCGCAGCAGTTCGATGTAGAGCTGCGCGGCAATGGCATGCAATTGCTCCGGGGTGATGCGCAGGGCCACGCGGTACATGCGGTCACGCCACGACCAGAAGGTGTCGGCGGCACTGGTGCGCTGTTCGGCTAGACCGGCAAAGGCGCGCTGGAAGGCATGGCTGTGCGCATCGACCAGCCCAGGCAGCACAGTGCCCAGTTGTTCTGCGCCCTGCGGCGGCGTGAGCACGCCGGGAACGATCTCGGCCCAGTGGCCGTCCGCACCAATGCGCAGCAGCACGTTGTCTTGCCAGCCCCCGGGCAGCCAGGCGCGCTGGGCCCACAGCAGAGAATCAGCGGGTTTGTTCATGCGGCCTCCATGCCAGCATGGCGTCGATTAGTCGCTCCAGCACGGGGCGCAACCTTGCGGTGCGTGCGGGGTCGAGGCGAAACGGCGGGGCTTCCTGCATGTAAGTGGAAAAACACATTTCCATCTGCACCGCATGAATGCCTTGCGCGGGTTGACCGTAGTGGCGGGTGATGTAACCGCCCTTAAAGCGGCCGTCGACCACCTGAGAAAACTTAGTCTGCCGCGCAAGCACCTCGGCCAACTCCGCACGCAACTGCGGCCCGCAACTGGCCCCGTTGGCGGTGCCCAGATTGAGGTCGGGCAAAGTGCCCTCGAACAACCACGGCAGCGTGGACTGGATGCTGTGACCGTCCCACAGCAGGGCGTAGCCGTGCCGCGCATGCAGGCGTTGCAACTCGGCGTTGAGCGCGGCGTGGTAGGGGCGCCAGTAGTCCGCCAGCCGCTGCGCAATCTCGGCTGCGTCTGGCTCCTGCCCCGGCCGGTAGATCGGCTGGCCGGTGAAGGCGTGGGTCGGGCAAAGCTCGGTGTTGTTCACGCCGGGATACATGGGCGCGTTTTCAGGCGGGCGGTTGAGGTCGATGACATAGCGCGAAAACCGTGGCACGAGCAGGCTGGCGCCGCGTTGCACGGCAAAGGCGTAGATCGGCTCGAGATGCCAGTCGGTATCGTCCACATTCAAGGCCTGCGCGGTGTAGCGCGGCTTGAGGGCTGCGGGAATTTCGGTGCCTACATGCGGCAAGCTCACCAGCAAGGGGCTGTCACCGCTGTGGAGGGTATAGGTGGATGGGGTGGATGTGTCTTGCATGGTTCAGACCTCCTGGCCGCCGATGAACACCCGACAGGCCGGATTCAAACCCAGCCAGTAACTGAGTTCGTTGGGATGATGCAGGGGCCAGGCGACGAAGTCGGCGCGCTGCTGTGCGGCAAGTTGGCCGCGGTCGTGCAGGCCGAGCGCCCGCGCGCCGTTCACGGTAAAGCCACGCAGGGCTTCTTCGGGCGTGAGGCGAAACAGGGTGCAGGCCATATTGAGCATGAGCAGCGGGTTCAGGGTGGGGGACGAGCCGGGGTTGTGGTCGGTGGCCAGTGCGATGGGCACGCCGGCCTCGCGCAGCGCGGCGACCGGCGGCAAGCGGGTTTCGCGCAGGAAGTAGAAGGCGCCGGGCAACAGCACCGCCACGCTGCCCGCGCGGGCCATCGCCGCGATGCCTTGCGGGTCGAGGTACTCCAGATGGTCGCAGGACAGCGCGCCGTAACTGGCCGCCAGCGCCGCCCCGCCCTGGTCGCTGAGTTGTTCCGCATGCAGCTTGACCGGCAGGCCGAGGACGCGGGCGGCGTCGAACACCCGCCCGGTTTGCGCCGGGGTGAAGGCGATGCGCTCGCAGAACGCATCCACCGCGTCCACCAATCGTTCAGCCTTGAGCTGGGGCAGCCAAGTGCAGACGGCGTCGATGTAGTCGTCCGCGCGGCCCTCGAACTCGGGCGGCAGGGTGTGCGCGGAAAGGCAGGTGGTGTGCACAGTCAGCGGCAGTTCCTGCCCGACCTTGCGCGCGGCTCGAAGGCAGCGGGCTTCGTGCTCCAGGCTCAAGCCGTAGCCGGACTTGATTTCCACCGTGGTCACCCCGGCGCGCATGAGGTTGCGGGCGCGCTCGCGCGTGGCGGCCAGAAGCTCTGCATCACTGGCGGCACGAGTCGCCCGCACCGTCGCTCGAATGCCACCGCCGGCGCGTGCGATGTCTTCGTAGTTCGCCCCGTTGAGCCTCTGCTCGAACTCGTCAGCGCGCTGGCCGCCGTAAACCAGATGGGTATGACAGTCGACCAAACCCGGCGTGACCAGGGCGCCGCCCAGATCGTGCGTGCGCGCTGCGGCCACATCGCTTGGCAGTTCCGACTCGGGTCCCACCCAGCGCAGCATGTCGCCCTCGGCGAGCAACGCTCCCTCGTCGATCAAACCCCATCCGTGTGTGCCATCGAGGGTGCAAAGCCGGGCATTGCGATAGAGGGTCAGCATAATGCAGTGGGCTCCGTTTGAACGGCCAGCCAATAGCCGATGCGGGCTTCGTCGGCGCGATCGGCCTCGAAGATCAGACTGCCGGGCGCACGCTCAAACCACAGCAAGCTGAATGCGGGCATCGGAACGACAACAGCCTTGCGCGCATCGCCCTGATCGGCAATGTGGCAATGCCCCGACTGCGTAGCGAACAAGCCGCAAGCGCCGCCTGCTGCACTCCATGCAAGCCCCGCATCTGCGCGCTGCATCCGTCCGCTGACATTGCGCAGCATGAGGTTGAGATCACGCGTGGCGGCGCCCAGCAGTCGGCAGTGGATCTGCGCCGCGCCATCGAAGCGAAGCGGGTCTTCATGCGGACGTTGACGATGGTCGCTGCTGTCGACCTGCAGATGCACACCCTCGCCCTCCAGCACGGCAAACCAGCGCTCCACTCCCGGATAAGACGAGAACGCGACGTCACCGTTGATATCGGCCACGCTGATGCGGTATTGCCAGTTTTGCGAGTCGGGCGCGGCCAGCAGTTCCCGCGTCATGCCGCCACCGTTGCGCCAGGGCTGGGCGACGATGGACGCGCAGTCGATCAGCCGGGGATTCATGGCTGAAAACGCCCTTCCAACAGGTAGCGACTACCCGGATGCACCAGCCGCACCAAGGTCACAGGAGCGCCCCGGCTGACCGTCCAGCGGGTGATGACCAGACAGGGTTCGGTCGGCTCGATCTTCAGATACCGAGCCTCCTGCCGTGTCGGGCTCACGGCCTCGATGGTGTAGGAGGCCTCCCACATCGGCGCGACTTCAAGCAGATATTGCGTCGGCGTGGTGCTGGAAAAATCGGCGTCCAGGTAGCGCGGCGCCGCAGCGGGATTCACCCAGCGGTCTTCCAGTTGCAGGGGAACGTCGTCCTCGAAATGAATCGCCAGGGAATGGAACACTTTGGCGCCGACCTTGAGCCCCAACCGACGCGCCACCGAAGCGGATGCGGCCTCCTCGCGGCGCAGCTTGAGATCCAGCCGGTGGCGATGGCCGCGCGACTCGACATGCTCGTGCATGTCGCGGATGGAAAGCGTTGACGACAAGCGGTGCAGTTGCGCCGCGAAGGTGCCCACACCCTGCACCCGGTCAACCAAGCCCTCGGCCTGAAGCTCTCGCAGTGCGCGGTTCACCGTCATGCGGCTGACGCCGAACAGGGCCACAAGCTCTGCCTCCGAAGGCATCAACTCGCCAGGCTTCCACCGGCCCTGCTCCAGCCCCTGCTTGAGATGTTGCTTGACACGGTTGTAGGGCGCCGTGGCTGCTGCGCCGAGATCGATCTTTGCAATGGCATTCATGGTTTCATCTTAGTTGCACGCACCTGTCTATACAAGTTGATTTCCGAGCGGAAATGACTAGGGTAAATGCGGATCAAAATGGCTTGTACACGCTTGTCTAGACAACTAGAGTGGTCACCACGCAACGACCCAGAAGTGAGCTAGACCATGACCGACCTCTCCACCCCTCCGCAACAAACAGCACAGCGCGTCATTCGCGCTCCTCGCGGCACACAACTGACCTGCAAAAACTGGTTGATCGAAGCCGCCTACCGCATGATTCAAAACAACCTCGACCCCGACGTGGCCGAGAACCCTCAGGCCCTGGTGGTCTACGGCGGCATCGGCAAAGCCGCGCGCAACTGGGAATGCTTTGACGCCATCCTGCGCGAGCTGCGCGCCTTGAAGGAAGACGAAACCCTGCTGGTGCAGTCCGGCAAGCCCGTCGGCGTGTTTCGCACCCATGTGGATGCACCAAGAGTGCTCATTGCCAACTCCAATCTGGTGCCGAAATGGGCTACTTGGGAACACTTCCACGAGCTTGACCGCAAGGGCCTGATGATGTTCGGCCAGATGACGGCAGGCTCGTGGATTTACATCGCCAGCCAGGGTATCGTGCAGGGCACCTACGAGACCTTCGTCGAAGCCGGGCGGCAGCATTTCGGCGGCGACCTTGCCGGGCGCTGGATTCTCACCGCCGGACTGGGCGGCATGGGCGGCGCGCAGCCGCTGGCAGCCACCTTTGCCGGTGCGTCATCGCTGAATATCGAATGCCAGCAAAGCCGCATCGATTTCCGTCTGCGTTCCAAATACCTGGACGAGCAGGCGAACGACCTCGACGACGCCCTGGCTCGCATGGCGCGCTATGCCGACGAAAAAAGGGCGGTGTCGGTCGGCCTGCTGGGCAATGCGGCGGAACTTTTGCCGGAGCTGGTGAAGCGCGCCAAGGCCGGCGGCATCAAACCCGATCTGCTGACCGACCAGACCTCGGCGCACGATCTGATCAACGGTTACCTACCGATGGGCTGGACGCTGGAGCGCTGGAAAACCGCACAGACCGACGCCAGCCAGCACTCGGCGCTGACCACAGCCGCCGCCAGGAGCTGCGCCGTGCATGTGCAGGCCATGCTCGACTTCCAGGCCATGGGCGTGCCCACTTTCGACTACGGCAACAAC
Organism: Thiomonas sp. TH-17; assembly: GCF_057473305.1. Classification (NCBI taxonomy): domain Bacteria; kingdom Pseudomonadati; phylum Pseudomonadota; class Betaproteobacteria; order Burkholderiales; genus Thiomonas; species Thiomonas sp. TH-17. The sequence goes on along the minus strand of NZ_JBYCKI010000004.1, from coordinate 14,282 downwards.
ATCCGCCAGGTGGCGCTCGATCAGGGGGTGAAAGACGCTTTCGCCTTCCCCGGATTCGTGCCCGCCTACATCCGCCCGCTGTTCTGTCGTGGCAAGGGGCCGTTTCGCTGGGTGGCGCTGTCGGGCGACCCGGAAGACATCCGCAAGACCGACGCCAAGCTCAAGGAATTGTTCCCGCACGACCACCATCTGCATCGCTGGCTGGACATGGCGGAAGAGCGCATCGCGTTTCAGGGCCTGCCCGCGCGCATCTGCTGGCTGGGTCTGGGCGAGCGTCACAAGGCTGGTCTTGCCTTCAATGAAATGGTGAAGTCGGGCGAACTGAAGGCCCCCATCGTCATCGGCCGCGACCATCTCGACAGCGGCTCGGTGGCCTCGCCCAACCGCGAAACCGAAGCCATGCGCGACGGTAGCGACGCCGTGTCGGATTGGCCGCTGCTCAACGCCCTGCTCAATACCGCGGGCGGCGCCACCTGGGTGTCGCTGCATCACGGCGGCGGCGTGGGCATGGGCTACTCGCAGCATGCCGGCGTGGTCATCGTCTGCGACGGCACGGAGGCCGCCGCCAAGCGGCTTGAGCGCGTGCTGTGGAACGACCCCGGCACCGGCGTGATGCGCCATGCAGACGCCGGCTACCCCGAAGCCGTGGCCTGCGCAGAAGAATGCGGGCTGCATCTGCCGATGGTGAGCAAAGCATGAAGATCACCGTCACACCGGGCCAGCTCGACATGGCCCAACTCAAAAGGATTCACGCGGGTGGCGTGCAAGTGGAACTTGCGCCGTCCGCCTGGGAAGCCGTGAAGGCAAGCGCCGCCATTGTTGAGAAAGCCGCCCGTGGGGATGCGCCGGTTTACGGCATCAACACCGGATTTGGCAAACTGGCCAGCACCCGCATCGACGCGCACGACCTTGCACAGTTGCAGGTCAATCTCATCCGCTCGCACTGTGTGGGCGTTGGCGAACCCATGCGCGCCTCGGTCGTCAGGCTGATGCTGGCGCTCAAGGTGTCCTCGCTCGCCCGGGGCTACTCGGGCGTGCGGCCGGTGGTGATCGAAACCTTGATGGCCGTGCTCAACGCCGGACTAATTCCCGAAGTGCCCAGCCAAGGTTCGGTCGGCGCATCGGGCGATCTCGCCCCGCTCGCGCACATGACTCTGGCCTTGATCGGCGAGGGCAGTTTCGTCGTCGATGGGCAATCCGTTCCCGCGAGCGAAGTGCTGAGTGCGGCGGGCATCAAACCTCTCGCACTCGCGGCGAAAGAGGGTCTGGCCTTGATCAACGGCACGCAGGCGTCCACCTCGCTGGCCTTGCATGCCTTGATCGATTTCCAGCCGGTTTACGAGGCGGCGGTCGTCTCAGGCGCGCTCAGTCTGGAGGCGGCCAAAGGCAGCGACGCGCCGTTCGATCCGCGCATTCATGCCGTGCGCGGGCACCCCGGACAAATCGCCACGGCCGCCTGCTATCGCACCCTGCTGCACGACAGCGCCATTCGCGCGTCACACCTCAAGGGCGACGACCGCGTGCAAGACCCCTACTGCCTGCGCTGCCAACCGCAGGTCATGGGCGCCTGCCTGGACCAACTGCGCTACTGCGCCGAAGTGCTGCTGCGCGAGGCCAATGCCGTGACCGACAACCCACTGGTCTTCCCGGACGACGGCGCGCTCATCTCGGGCGGCAACTTTCACGCCGAGCCCGTGGCGCTGGCGGCAGACGCCATGGCCGTGGCCATCGCGGAGGTAGGCGCCATCGCAGAACGCCGCATCGCCATGCTGATCGACACCAGCGTGTCGCGGCTGCCCGCCTTTCTCTGCGTGGAACCGGGGCTGCACTCGGGCTTCATGATCGCCCACGTCACCGCCGCCGCCCTGGCCAGCGAGAACAAATCGCTGGCGCACCCGGCCAGCGTTGACTCCCTGCCCACCTCGGCCAATCAGGAAGACCATGTGTCCATGGCCACCTTCGCCGCGCGTCGGCTGCAGGCCATGATCGACAACGTCGCCCACATCATCGCCATTGAATGGCTGGCCGCCGCACAGGGCGTTGATTTCCTGCGCCCGCTGCACAGCTCAGACGCACTTGAGAGCGCCATCGCCCTGCTGCGCGCCAAGGTATCGCGCATGACCGAAGACCGCGTCATCGCACGCGATATTCAGGCCGCGTTCGCATTGATCCGCGATGGGAAATTGGCGCAAATTTTGCGTGACAAAACCGAATGCGATGCCTTCTGGCCCGCTGAGTCTGCAGGTTCCTGATGCAGAGCAAGCCGATGCGCTGATTGCCGGATTCGGCGCATCTCACCCAACAACCGGCACGGCACGACTCCACAACGAAAGGCAGATGCTCCATGGCACAAGAAACGGCGGTGATTGAGCGTAGAACCATTGATTTCGTTCCGGAAAGCGAACGGCATGGCAAGGTGTTTTCCATGTTCACGCTGTTCTTTTCCGGCAATATGCAGATCACCGCGGTGGCCGTGGGGGTGATTCCCATCGAACTCGGCCTGAGTCTGTGGTGGAGTGTGTTCGCCGTGGTGCTGGGGAACATTCTGGGCGGCTTCGTCATGGCGGCCCACGCGGTGCAGGGGCCGCGCATCGGCATTCCGCAGATGATTCAGAGTCGGGCGCAGTTTGGCGTGCTGGGCGCCAACATTCCCCTTGCCTTTGTCGTGCTGATGTATCTGGGATTTTTCTCGGGCAGCGCCATTCTGGGCGGCTCGGCCGTGGCGCTGCTGCTGGGGGTGTCCAAGCCCATCGGCATCCTCATCACCAATCTGCTGACCTTCCTGCTGTTGGCGCTGGGCTACGACACCATTCACCGCTACGCCAAATGGGCTGCGTATGTGTTTGCGGCCATTTTCATCGTGGCGACCGTGATGGCCATCAGCAAGCTGACGGCCATGCCCGCCGCCCCTGCGGCTGCGGCAGCGGTGTCTTTGCCCATGCTGCTGGTGGCCATTTCCATTTTCGCCACCTGGCAAATCACCTACGGGCCTTACGTCGCCGACTATTCGCGCTACATGCCAAAAACCACTTCGGCGCGCGCCATTTTCTGGAACACCTATTTCGGCTCGGTGATCGGCTCCGGCTGGGCCATGCTCGTCGGCGTGGCGCTCGGTCTGCTGAACCAGAAGGTGGCGTCGGCCGACCCAACCGCGGCGTTCTCGGGTCTGTTCAGTGGGCCGACGGCGTGGCTCTATGGCGCTGTGCTGTTCATCGTTCTGGCGGGTGTGGTGGTGGTCAACGCGCTGAATCTTTATGGCGGCAGCCTGTCCACCCTCACCATCCTCAGCTCAAGTGCTGGACTGCGGCAATCCACGCTGCAGCATGGCAAATGGTGGCGGATCGGCCTTGGGGCGACCGGCGCCGTGATCGGCAGCCTGATCGCCATCCTCGGGGCGAACAGCGTGATGGCCTATCTGAACAACTTGCTGCTGATCCTCATGTATGTGTTCGTCCCTTGGTCAGCCATCAACCTGACCGACTTCTTCCTGCTGCGTCACGGTGAGTATTCGATCCCGGACATCTACGACCGGCGCGGCCGCTACGGCGCCTGGGGGTGGCCCGCCCTGATCGCCTTCGCCGTGGCCATTCTGGTCGAGGTGCCGTTTATGAGCATGCCGTTTTTCACCGGCCCGGTTGCCAGCATGATCGGCGGGGCCGACGTGACCTGGGTGGTCGGGCTGATTGTCGCCAGCGTGCTCTACGCCATACTGATGAAAAAAGCAGCGCCCAAGACGGCCTGAAGGCCGAGGCGGGCGCCGCACGACGGCCAGCGGCCTGTGCGAGTTTGTGCGATTTCCCGGCGCCAGAAAATCGCCGGGAACTTCACTATGCTCTTTCGGATTTCGTCTATCCATCCGAAAAGGGCAAGTCTCCATGGGCCACCGCCTCACCGCCATATCCACCCGCACCGGCGACGCGGGCACCACCGGGCTGGGGGACGGCTCGCGCTGTCTGAAATCGGCCGCGCGCATTCAGGCGCTGGGCGAGGTCGATGAGCTGAATTCGCATCTCGGGCTTTTGCGCAGCATGGGGCTGCCGCAGGCCATCGACGCCTTGCTCTCGCAGGTACAGCACGATCTGTTCGATCTCGGCGGCGAGCTATCGGTGCCCGGCATGACGCTGCTCAAACCCGAGCAGGTGGCCGCGCTCGATGACGCGCTGAAAGACTACAACGCCAAACTGCCGCCGCTGGCTGAGTTCATTCTGCCCGGAGGCACGCAAACGGCCTCGCAGGCGCATGTGTGCCGCACCGTGGCGCGCCGTGCCGAGCGGGCGGTGGTGGCGGTGTCATGCGAGGTGGCGCAGGCCGGCGGGGCCGAGGCGGCCACGCTGCTGCGCGCCGAACTGCTGCAATACCTCAATCGCCTGTCCGATCTGCTGTTCGTGCTGGCGCGCACGCTCAACCGCGCGGGCGACGCCGCCAGCACCGAGGTGTACTGGAATCATCAGCGTCAGCCCAGGGCTTGACGCCCAAGCGGCACACTCAAAGCGACAAACTTCTTCACACTGTCTGCACACGGCTTTCACGTCGCGCAGGCACGATGTGAAGACTGCCCATCGATCTGTTTCCACCGTGACACCCCGCCCATGACTGCGAACTCCCCCTCCCCTGAACAATATCGCCGTCCTTTCACCGCGAGCCGCTGGCTGTGGGGCGGGCTGGGCGTGGCGCTGCTCGCCGCGGGCAGTCTGGCCTTGCTGGGCAGCGAGCACCCGGCGCAGGCGCAGATGCGCGGCCCGGGCGGAATGGAAAAAGGGCAGATGCCGCCGCAGCCAGTCACGGCATCCGTCGCCAAAACGCAGGACGTGCCGGTATGGCTCACCGCGCTGGGCACGGTCACGCCGCGCAGCTATGTGAACGTGATGCCGCGGGTGGCCGGACTGCTGCAGAGCGTGGACTACAAGCAGGGGCAGACGGTCAAGGCCGGGCAGTTGCTCGCGCAGATCGACCCGCGGCCCTTCCGCATCGCGGTGGAGCAGGCGCAGGCGCAACTGGAGCAGACGCAGGCGCAGCTCTCCGGCGCGCAAAGCGATTTGCTGCGCTATGAAACCCTGCTCAAGCAAGACTCGATTTCGGCGCAGCAGGTCAGCGACCAGCGCGCCACGGTGGCCCAGCTCAAGGCCACGCTCGATGCCAACAAGGCCGCGCTCGACAACGCCAAACTGCAACTGAGCTGGACGCGCATCACCGCCCCGGTCAGCGGTCTCACCGGCCTGCGCCCAGTGGACGCCGGCAATATGGTGACGACTTCGGGCGCCGTGGGCAGCAACACCAGCAGCAGCACCAACTCGGCCTCGCCGGTTGCCACCATCGCGCAGGTGCAGCCGGTGGACGTGACTTTCGCTCTGCCGCAGCAGCAGATTGGCGAGGTGGTGAGCCAGCTCATGGCGGGCAAACAGTTGCAAACGCAGTCTTGGGATGCCCGCAACACCCAGCTGCTCGAAACCGGCAAGCTGGTCGCGGCCGACAACCAGATCAACAGCACGACGGGCACCCTCAATCTGCGCGCCGAGTTCGCCAACCCGAAGCTGACCCTGTTCCCCAACCAGTTCGTCAACGTGCGGCTGCTGGTGCGCACCCTTCCCGACGCGATCGTGGTGCCCACCACCGCCGTGGCGGTTGGCGCGCCCGGCACCTATGTGTATGTCATCGGGCCGGACAACAAGGTGAAGATGCGAGTAGTGAAAACCGGGGTGGCGTATGACAACCTCACGCAGATCGTCAGCGGCCTGAAAGCGGGCGAGCGCGTCGTCACCGACGGCCTCGACCGCCTGCGCGACGGCCGCGAGGTGAAGGTGGTGCAGGCAGTGGTGCAGGCCGCGGACAGCGCCGGGAAAGAACGTGCCAGACCTGACGCCCACGCCAAGCCCGCCGCCAGCGGAGCACGCTGAGCATGAGCGCGCCACACGACGACAAAACCTCCCCTCCCCAGCCCTCCCCGCACAGCGCAGAGGGAGCAAACCCCTCCCCCTCGGGTGGGGGAGGTTGGGAGGAGGCGCCGCTCGAAGACCGGCCCAGTCCATCGCGGCTGTTCATCCTGCGCCCTATCGCCACCACGCTGCTGATGATTGCGGTGCTGGTGGCCGGGTTCGTGGGCTACAAGCTGCTGCCGCAGGCCGCGCTGCCCGAAGTCGATTACCCCACCATCCAGGTCACCACGCTCTACCCCGGCGCCAGCCCGGATGTGATGACCTCCTCGGTCACCGGCCCGCTGGAACAGCAGTTTGGCCAGATGCCGGGGCTGGCGCAGATGTGGTCGGTGAGTTCCGGCGGCGCCTCGGTCATCACCCTGCGCTTCGATCTGTCGCTGTCGCTCAGCGTGGCCGAACAGGAAGTGCAGGCCGCCATCAACGGCGCGAGCAGTCTGCTGCCTTCCGATCTGCCGCAGCCGCCGATCTACGCCAAGGTCAACCCGGCCGACGCCCCCGTCATCACCCTCGGCCTGACCTCGGCCACGCTGCCGCTCACCAGCCTGTACGACCTGGCCGACACGCGCCTGAGCCAGAAGCTCTCGCAGGTGTCGGGCGTAGGCCTGGTCACGCTCTCGGGCGGACACAAACCGGCGATTCGCGTGACGGTCAACGGCCCGGCGCTGGCCGCACTCGGGCTGACGCTCGACAGCATTCGCACAGCGATTGCCGGGGCCAACGTCAACAGTCCCAAAGGCAGCATCAGCGGCAGCCAGCAGTCGTTCAGTATCGACGCCAACGATCAGTTGCAGTCGCCGCAGCAATACCGCGACATGATCATTGCCTACTCCGGCGGCGCGCCGGTGCGGCTGGGCGACGTGGCCACCATCAGCACCGGGGCTGAGAACGCCTGGCAGGCCGCGCTGGTCAACGGCAAGCCGGGCATCGTGATCAACGTGCAGCGCCAGCCGGGCGCCAATGTCATCGCCGTGGTCGATGCGATTCACAAGCTGCTGCCCAGCCTGCAGACGCAACTGCCGGCCGCCGCGCAGCTCACGGTGCTGTCCGACCGCACCGTGACCATCCGCGCGGCCATTGCCGACGTGCAGTTCGAGCTGCTGCTGGCCGTGCTGCTGGTGGTGCTGGTGATCTTCGTGTTCCTGCGCAGCGTGCGCGCCACCTTCATTCCGGCTACCGCAGTGCCGCTGGCGCTGGTGGGCACTTTCGGCGCGATGTATCTGTTCGGTTTTTCGATCAACACCCTCACCCTCATGGCGCTGACCATCGCCACCGGCTTCGTGGTGGACGACGCCATTGTGATGATCGAAAACATCTCGCGCTACATCGAAGCCGGCGAACGTCCGCTGACCGCCGCGCTCAAAGGCGCGGGCCAGATCGGCTTCACCATCATCACCCTCACCTTCTCGCTCATCGCCGTGCTCATTCCGCTGCTGTTCATGGGCGATGTGGTGGGGCGGCTGTTCCGCGAATTCGCCATCACCCTGGCGGTGGCCATTGTCATTTCGGCCATCGTGTCGCTGACCTTCACGCCCATGCTGTCGGCCCGTCTGCTGCGGCACACGCCGGAGGAAAAACAGAGTCATTTGTTTCGTTCCACCGGCGCGTTTTTCGACCGGCTTTCGGCCAGCTACACCCGCGCGCTGCGCTGGGTGCTGCGGCATCAGCCGCTGGTGCTGCTGTTCGCGGCAGGCACGCTGGTGCTCACGGTGGTGCTGTACGTGCTCATTCCCAAAGGCTTCTTCCCGGTGCAGGACACCGGCATGATCCAGGCCACCACAGTGGCGCCGCAGGACGTGTCGTTCCAGTCGATGAACGCGCGCCAGCAGGCGCTGGTCGATGCGCTGCTCAAAGATCCGGCGGTGGAGTCGGTGTCATCGGTGGTCGGCATCGACGGGGTGAACACCACCATGAACACCGGGCGGCTGCTCATCTACCTCAAGCCGCTCGATGAACGCCCGCGGGTGCAAGCCCTCATCAACCGGCTCGACGCGCGCGCCGCCAAGGTCGAAGGCATCGAAACCTATCTGCAGCCGGTGCAAGACCTGACCATCAACGACATCGCCAGCCGCTACCCCTATCAGTTCAGCCTGTCGGCCACCAGCGCCGCGCAGCTCTCCAGCGCCAACACCGCGCTGATGGACCGGCTCAAGGCGCTGCCGCAACTCTCCGGCGTGACCAGCGATTTGCAGGATCAGGGCTTGCAGGCTTATGTGGACGTGGACCGCAGCGCGGCCTCGCGCCTGGGTATCACCATGAGCACGATTGACAGCGCGCTGTACAACGCCTTCGGCCAGCGGCTGGTCTCGACCATCTTCACGCAATCGGCGCAGTACCGCGTGGTGCTCGGCGTGGAAAAACAGCCCGACCAGGGCCTTGGCGCGTTCAACAGCGTGTATCTCACCGGAAGCAACGGGCAGGCGGTGCCGCTGTCGGCCATCGCCACCATCGAGCCGCGTGCCACGCCGCTGGCCATCGACCATCTGGGCCAGTTTCCGGCGGCGCTCATTTCCTTCCAGCTCGCGTCCGGCGTGTCGCTGGGCGAAGCGGTGGACGCCATCAACCAGGCTGCAAAGCAGGCCGCGCTGCCCGCCTCGGTGACCATCGCCTTCCAGGGCTCGGCCAGCGCCTTTCAGTCGGCGCTGTCCAACCAGCTCTGGCTGCTGCTCGCCGCGGTGGCCACCATGTATATCGTGCTGGGCGTGCTGTATGAGAGCTACATCCACCCGATCACCATTCTGTCCACCCTGCCCTCGGCCGGCATCGGCGCGCTGCTGGCGCTGATGGCCACCGGGCACGACCTCACGGTGATCGCCATCATCGGCATCATTCTGCTCATCGGCATCGTGCAGAAAAACGCCATTCTGATGGTGGACTTCGCGCTGGACGCGCAGCGCAACCAGGGCCTGCCGCCCGATGAGGCCATGCTGCAGGCGGCGCACCTGCGGCTGCGCCCCATTTTGATGACCACCTTTGCCGCGCTGTTCGGCGCGGTGCCGCTGGCGCTGGGTACGGGCATGGGCTCGGAGCTGCGCCAGCCGCTGGGCATTGCCATCGTCGGCGGCCTGCTGGTATCGCAGGTGCTCACGCTGTTCACCACGCCGGTGATCTATCTGGCATTCGACCGGCTCGCCACCCGCACCGCGGCCTGGCGTGCGCGCACCTTCGGCTCGGCGCCACCGGCTGCAGCGCTGTCCGACGAGGATGCGCGGTGAACCCGTCCGCCCTGTTCATCCGCCGTCCCATCGCCACCAGTCTGCTGGCGCTGGCGGTGCTGCTGGCGGGGCTGATCGCCTTCCGGCTGCTGCCGGTGTCGCCGCTGCCGCAGGTGGACTTTCCCACCATCGTGGTCAACGCCAAAATGGCCGGGGCCAGCCCGGAAGTCATGGCCGCCACGGTGGCCACGCCGCTGGAGCGCAGCCTGGGCACGATTGCCGGCATTTCGCAGATGACCTCCAGCAGTTCGCTGGGTTCGACCCGCGTCATCCTGCAGTTCAGTCTGTCGAAAAACATCAACGATGCCGCACGCGAAGTGCAGGCGGCGATCAATGCGGCCATTCCGCTGTTGCCTTCCGGCCTGACCGGGCGGCCCACGTACAAAAAGATGAACCCGGCGGACGCGCCGATCATGATTCTGTCGCTCACCTCCAAGAGCCTGTCGCGCGGGCAGATGTTCGATGCCGGCTCGACCATTCTGGCGCAGAAAATTTCGCAGATCGCGGGCATCGGCTCGGTCACCGTGGGCGGCGCCGCGCTGCCTGCGGTGCGGGTGGAACTCGACCTGCCCCGCGTCAACGGCATGGGGCTGGGGCTGGAGCAGGTGCGCCAGGCCATCGCCAGCGCCAATGTGGATACGCCCAAGGGCGCCATCGACAGCGCCACGCATCGCTGGCAGGTGGGCGCCAATGACCAGCTCTCCACGCCGCAGCAATACCAGCATATCGTGGTGGGCTACCGCAACGGCGCGCCGATCCGCCTCGACCAGATTGCGCAGGTCAGCGAAGGCCTGCAGAACGACCAAAATATGGGCCTGGCCAACGGCCAGCCCTCGGTGCAGCTCATCATCTACCGCCAGCCAGGGGCGAACATCATCGATGCGGTCGAAGGGGTGAAGGCGGCGCTGCCGCAGCTCAAAGCCTCGATCCCGGCGGCCATCAACATCACCATCATGTCCGACCGCACCACCACCATCCGCGCGTCGCTGGACGAGGTGGAAAAAACGCTGATCCTCGCGGTGCTGCTGGTGATTGCCGTGGTCTGGCTGTTCCTGCGCGACTGGCGCGCCACGCTCATTCCGGCCATTGCGGTGCCGCTGTCGCTGGTGGGCACTTTCGCCGCCATGTGGCTGCTCGACTATTCGCTCGACAACCTCTCGCTGATGGCGCTGATCGTGGCCACCGGCTTTGTGGTGGACGACGCCATCGTGGTGCTCGAAAACATCATGCGCCATGTGGAGGAAGGGCTGTCGCCGCTGGCTGCCGCCTTCAAGGGCGCGCGCGAAGTGGGCTTCACCGTGCTGTCGATGAGCATATCGCTGGTGGCGGTGTTCATCCCGGTGCTGTTCATGGGCGGCATTGTCGGCCGGCTGTTCCACGAGTTCGCCGTCACGCTGTCGGTGGCCATTGGCATCTCATTGCTGGTGTCGCTCACCGTCACGCCCATGCTGGCCTCGCGCTGGCTGCGGCCGCAAGCGCGCCCGGCTCACGGCGTGCCCAAACCAACCTCCTGGCTGGAACGGGGCTGGAATCATGTCCATCACGGCTACGCCCGCAGCCTGCGCCGGGCGCTGCTGCACCCGGTGCTGATGCTGGTGCTGTTTTTCTCCACCATCGGGTTGACGGTGTATTTGTTCAAAGTCGTGCCCAAAGGCTTTTTCCCCACGCAGGACACCGGGCTGCTGATCGGCTCGGTGCAGGCCGATCAGTCGATCTCGTTCCAGGACATGAGCAAGAAGCTGGAGCAGATCGTCGCCATCGTGCGCAAGAACCCGGGCATGGAAAACGTGGTGGCGTTCACCGGCGGCGGCACGACCAACAGCGCCTTCATGTTCATGCAGCTCAAGCCCATCGATCAGCGCAAGGGCGTGCAGAGCATCATCGTCGAGCTGCGCCGGGCGCTGACGCGCGTGCCCGGCACGCAGACCTTCATGTTCCCGGTGCAAGACATCCGCGCCGGCGGGCGGCCTTCGGCGGCACTGTATGAGTACACCCTGCAGGCGTCCGACCTGAACACCCTGCGCGAGTGGGAGCCCAAGGTGCTGGCCGCGTTCAAGCGCATTCCGGGCCTGAACGACGTCAACAGCGACCAGCAGGCCAACGGCCTGCAGCTCTCTCTGGTGATCGACCGCGCGGCCGCGGCGCGCTATGGCATTGCCGTGTCCACCATCGATCAGACCCTCAACGACGCTTTCGGCCAGCGCCTGGTGTCCACCATCTACAAGCCGCTCAACCAGTACCGCGTGGTGATGGAAGCTGCGCAGCAATACCAGAACAACGCCCAGGCGCTGAACGATGTTTTTCTGGTGGGCAGCAGCGGCCAGCGCGTACCGCTCTCGGCGCTAGCGCATCAGGAACTGACCAACACCCCGCTGGCGGTCAACCATCAGGGTCTGTTCGTCTCGTCGACCCTTTCATTCAATCTCGACAAGGGCGTGTCGCTCGGCAGCATCCAGACCAAGATCGACGACGCCACCGCCGCCATCGGCCTGCCGTCCGAGATTCACGGCGGCTTCCAGGGCACGGCGCAACTGTTCTCGGACACGCTGAAAAACGAGCCGCTGTTCATCATGGCCGCCATCTTCGCCATCTACATCGTGCTGGGTATGTTGTATGAGAGCACCCTGCACCCGCTCACCATTCTGTCCACCCTGCCCCCGGCCGGGCTGGGCGCGCTGCTGGCCTTGCAGCTCACGCACACCGAGTTTTCCATCATCGCGCTGATCGGCGTGTTCCTGCTCATCGGCATCGTGAAAAAGAACGCCATTCTCATGGTCGATTTCGCCCTCACCGCAGAACGCGAGCATGGCGCCAGCCCGCGCGACGCCATCTATCAGGCCGCCACGCTGCGGCTGCGCCCCATCCTCATGACCACGCTGGCCGCGCTGGGCACAGCTTTGCCGCTGGCCTTCATCACTGGCAACGGCGCCGAGTTGCGCCAGCCGCTGGGCATCTCCATCGCCGGGGGACTGATCGTCAGCCAGGCGCTCACGCTCTACACCACCCCGGTGATCTACCTCGAACTCGACCGCCTGCGCCGCTGGACGCTGCGCAAATTCGGCCGCAGCGACCGCCCTGCGGCTCTCGATTCCACGGCCTGAACCTCATGAAAACCATCGTCCCGCCCCGCCTGTCGCTCGCCGTCCCCTTGGTCTTGATGCTGGCTGCCTGCGCCGCCACGCCGCCTGAAGCCCCGGTGAAAATCGCCCTGCCTGCCAGCTATGCCCAAGCCCAGAGTGGCTGGGAACCTGCGCAGGCGATGGCCGCGGCGCCGCGCGGCACGTGGTGGAGCGTGTTTGACGACCCGGCGCTCGCCGACCTCGAAGCGCAGGTGGCACAACACAACCAGAGCCTCGCCGCCCAGCTTGCCGCTTACGAACAGGCGCAGGCCGCTGTGTCACAGGCCCAGGCCGCCTACTACCCTGCAGTGACTGCCGGAGCTTCGGCCAACCGCGCCAGAACCGCGGGCACCGGCACCGTGGGCAACAGCCTGAGCGCCTCGCTCGGTGCCAGTTGGGAGCCCGACCTGTGGGGCAAAGTGCGGCTGCAGGTGCAAGCCGGGCAGGCCACCGCTGCCGCCAGCGCCGCCACCCTGGCCAACACCCAGCTCAGCCTGCAATCGACACTCGCCACCAGCTATCTGCAATTGCGCACCGTGGACGCGCAGATCGTGCTGGCCAAGAACACCGTGGCCGCCTACCAGCGCGCTCTGCAGATCACCGACAACCGCTACAAGGCCGGGGTGGGCACCGCCGCCGACGTCGCCCAAGCGCGCACCCAGTTGCTGCAGGCGCAGACCAGCCTGACCGATCTGGGCGTGACCCGCGTGCAGTTGCAAAACGCCATTGCCGTGCTCGTGGGCAAGCCCCCGGCGGAGTTCTCCCTGCCTGCTGCGGGCGCTCTGCCCGAGGTGCCCGCCATTCCCGCGGGCATCCCCGCACAGCTGCTTCAGCGCCGGCCCGATCTGGCCGCGGCCCAGGCTCAGGTGGCTGCGGCAAACGCCCAGATCGGCGTCGCGCAGACCGCCTGGTTCCCCAACCTCACGCTCTCGGCGCAGGGCGGCAGCCAGGCCGCGCGCATTGCCGAGCTGTTTTCCGCGCCCTCGCTGTTCTGGTCTATCGGCCCGCAACTCGCGGCCACACTGTTCGACGGCGGACTGCGCCGCGCGCAGGTGCAAAGCAGCCAGGCGGCCTACCGCCAGACGGTCGCCAACTACCGCCAGAGCGTGCTGACCGCGCTGCAACAGGTGGAAGACAACCTCGCCGCACAGCGCATCCTGGCGCAAGAGGCGCAGCAACAGGCCGAGGTGGTGCAGGCCGCCGAGGTCTCGCTGCGTCTGGCCGAAAACCAATACAAGGCCGGCACCGCGCCCTATCTCAACGTGCTCACCGCGCAGACCACGGCCACCAGTGCGCGCAATGCGCAGCTCACCCTGCTGAACCGTCGCTACGGCGCCAGCGTGGCCCTGATTCAAGCGCTGGGCGGCGGCTGGGGCGCGGCCGACACCCCCGCCATCGGCCCCTTGCCAGCGGCTTCGGCCACAGCGCGATAGGCGCACGCGGACGGCAGCGCCAGACGGCGGCTGTTCGTACCATCGCCCCATGTCCGCCACCGCCCTGCTCACTCTGCTGGCCGCCAGCGTCCTGCTGGTTCCGCTGTTCAAACGCTTCGGCCTGGGCTCGGTGCTCGGCTATCTCGTGGCGGGCATCGCCGTCGGGCCTTACGGTCTGGGCGTGGTGAGTCGGCCGGAGTCAGTGCTGCACACCGCCGAACTGGGCGTCACGCTGCTGATGTTCCTCATCGGTCTGGAGCTGCAGCCCAGCCGCCTGTGGGCGCTGCGGCGGCAGGTGTTCGGCCTGGGTGCGCTGCAAATGACCGGAGTGGCGCTGCCGGTTGCCGCCATCGCCGCGGCGCTGGGCCTGGGGTGGACGGGCGCGGCGCTGATTGGCGTAGCGCTGGCGATGTCGTCCACCGCCTACATCCTGCCGCTGCTGGCCGAGCGCCGGGAGCTGACCACGCGCTTCGGCCGGGAGACCTTCGCCATCCTGCTATTCCAGGACGTGAGCGTGATTCCCATCCTGGCGCTGCTCGCCCTCACCGGCGCCGGCGGGCAGGCGCCGGGCTGGCCCGCCCTGGC
>NZ_JBYCKI010000003.1:0-4833 GCF_057473305.1 Thiomonas sp. TH-17 | reverse complement strand
GTGCGGGCCGCCGGGGTATCCGGCGCGGCGGTCGTCAGCGCCGTGACGCAGGCGGTCAACCCGCGCCTGGCCGTGCGCGAAGCCCTGCACATCTGGCCGGCCTGCGCTGATGAAGCCGTGGCGCAGGCGATGGTTTGAAACGCAAAGTTTGAACAGTTGACGCTTCAAAAATGAAGTCTTGCTGAAATTTAGCGTTTGCTTTCCACTGTTCTGTGAAATGTCGTCGCAGGCGTAAATGAATGCAATAAACGAGATGTTTGGTTTGTATTGACATACTCGCTGGACTATGGTCAGTACATGGCCGGTTGTCGCACAGGTGTCTTGGTGTGGTGAATTCGGTCACCGGGGTTGGGCCCTCTTTCCCCGGATTCATAACTCACTTGAGGAGAACGCCATGAGTGCAGCAAAACCACGGGTCTTGATTCTGGGCGGCAATTTCGCGGGCCTGGGCAGTGCGCAGGAAATCCGTAAGTACGCGGGCGACAGTGTGGACATCACGGTGATCGACCGTAAGCCCTACCTGCTGTACGTGCCCAATATTCCGGCGGAGGTGTTCGAGAACCGCAACCCGCAGCTCACCATGACCATGGACATCCTGGAGCCGCTGCACGACATTGGCGCGCGCTTCATCCAGGGCGAAGTCACTGCGCTTGATGTGGATGCCAAGCGAGTGGACTATGTGCCCAGCGAACGTCCCGGCGCGGCGCCCACATCCACGACCTACGACTATCTGGTGGTGGCCTTGGGCAATCGGCTGGCGTTCGACAAGATTGAGGGCTTTGCGCAGTTCGGCCACACCGTCACCGACAACACCTACGGCGAGGCGCTGCGCCAGTACCTGATGCACGATTACAAGGGCGGGCCGATCGCCATTGGCTCGGCGCGCTTCACCCAGGGCGATGGCGCCAAGGGACTGGAGCCGTATCCCGGCGGCAGCATCCCAGCTGCCGAGGCCGCGTGCGAAGGCCCGCCGGTCGAAACCATGCTGGCCTGCGCCACTTGGCTGGGCCAGAACGGCAAGGGCGGGCCCGACAAGATCACCGTATTCACCCCGGCCGCGCTGATCGCGGAAGACGCTGGCGAAAAGGTGGTCGGCCAGTTGCTCGATATCGCCAGCGGCATGGGTTTTCACTACATGAACAAGACGCACGACATCAAGCGGCTGACCAAGGAAAGCGTGGAATTCGCCAACGGCCAGTCGGTCGAGGCCGAGTTGAAAATCATCTTCCCCGACTGGACGCCGCACGCCTTCCTCAAAGGCTTGCCGATCAGCGACAGCGAGGGCTTCATCATCACCGACTTGCTGATGCGCAACCCAAAATATCCCACCGTCTTTGCCGCGGGAGATTGCGCCGCCGCCACGCTGCCCAAGCTCGGCGCCATTGGCCACCAGCAGGCTGAAATCGTCGGCAAGCAAATTGCCAAAGACATGAAGCGGCTGACGGCAGAGCAGGCCGATGGCAAGCTCCAGCCTGTGGTGTATTGCATTGGCGACATTGGTAACAACCAGGCCTTCTACATCCGCTCCAACTCCTGGTTCGGCGGCGACACGCAGGTGCTCAAGCTCGGTCACATTCCCTATTTGCTGAAGATGCAGTACAAGAATCTGTTCTTCCGCTCCAAAGGCAAGATGCCGCCGTGGGGCCTGGACGCCGCCCGCATCATGGCCGAAAAAATGGCGGCTTGAGCCAGCGCAACGGGAGACCATCATGGACATGACCGATACCTCGAAGGCGACCGCGGCCGCCCCTCCACTCAACCCGACGCAATGGGCCGCGCTAGGCCGCATGGCCGACCGCTATGCACAGGCCGAAGAACTGGGCAGTTTTGCGGTGAAAAACCTCGGCGGCGAAATGACCGAAGCGGTACTCACTCTCACTGAACTGGTGCAAGACCCCAAGCTGCTGCCCGCAGTGCGCGAGCTGCTCGCCACCCTCGTCACCCTCTACGAAGTGGGCGCTTTGCGGCAACTGCGCGATAACGCCATCCTCGCGGCAGAGGGGCTGCGAGACACCGACCTCAACGCCACCATGACGCAGATGCTCAAGCTGCCCGACAAGATCAGCGCGGTGATCGACCAAGCCAGTCAAGCGTCCGACGAAAAACACCTCGGCGGCTTTGGCGGCTTGATGCACATGCTGCGCGACAAGGAGGTGCAGCACGGCATCCAGACCCTGGCTCGCATGGCCGGCGCGCTGAACAACAACGCGCCCAACGGCAAGGGCGCTTCTGGCCATTGATTGAAGCCCGGCATTGAAGCCCGAGTGTTGCCTCAGGCCTGCGGGGACGCAGCCTGATGCGTGGTCAATTCAGCGCGCAGGCGGTTTTTCAGAATTTTGCCGGTGGCGCCCAGGGGAATGGCCGGGACGAAGACCACGTCGTCCGGGATCATCCATTTGGCGACCTTGCCTTCGTAGAACTTCAGCAGCTCGTCGCGCTCCAGCGTGCTGCCTTCGCGCTTGACCACGACCAGCAGCGGCCGTTCGTCCCACTTCGGGTCGGGGCGGGCGATGCACGCGGCCATCGCCACAGCGGGGTGGGCCATGGCGATGTTTTCCAACTCGATGGAGCTGATCCATTCGCCGCCGGACTTGATCACGTCCTTGGTGCGGTCGGTGATCTGGATGTAGCCGTCGGCGTCGATGGTGACCACGTCGCCCGTGGGAAACCAGCCGTCCTGCAGCGGGCTGGGAGCCTCGCTGCGGTAGTAGTCGCTCGCAATCCACGGCCCGCGCACCAGCAGGTTGCCGGTGGATTTTCCGTCCCAGGGCAGGTCGTCGCCGTTGCCGTCGACCACGCGCACATCCACCCCGAAAATCGGTCGCCCCTGCTTGACCTGAATGGCGAATTGCGACGCTTTGTCCAGCGCCAGATGTTTGTTCTTCAGACTGCACAAGGTGCCCAGCGGGCTCATTTCGGTCATGCCCCAGGCGTGCAGAACATGAATGCCGAGTTCCTCTTCGAAGGCGCGGATCATGGCCGGTGCGGCTGCCGAACCCCCGATCACCGTGCGCTGTAACGTGGGAATTCTGGCCTGGTTGTCGCGCATGAAATTGAGCAGTCCGAGCCAGACGGTGGGCACACCGGCGGCCAGGGTCACGCCCTCGTCGCGCATCAGTTCGAACAGTGATTTGCCGTCGAGCGCCGGGCCGGGAAACACCAGCTTGGCACCGGTCAGCGCCGCCGCGTAGGGAATGCCCCAAGCGTTGACATGGAACATGGGCACCACGGGCAACACGCTATCGCGCGCTGACAGGTTCATCACATCGGGCAGGGCTGCGGCGTAGGCGTGCAGCACGGTGGAGCGGTGGCTGTAGAGCACGCCCTTCGGGTTGCCGGTGGTGCCGCTGGTGTAGCACAGCGAGGAGGCGGTGTTTTCGTCGAACACGGGCCAGGCGTAGCGGGTGGGTTGGGCTGCGAGCAGCGCATCAAAACTCAGCAGCCCCGGAATGGCCTCGGCCAGATCGGCGGGCAGGGCGCCAGCTTCGCACAGCGCCACCCAGTGCTTCACGCCGGGGCAATGCGCGGCGACGGCCTTGGCAATGGGGGCGAAGGTGAGATCGAAGCACACCACGCGGTCATCGGCGTGGTTGATGATCCAGGCAATCTGCTCGGGGTGCAGCCGGGGGTTGAGGGTGTGCAGAATGCGCTCGCTACCCGATACCGCGTAATACAGCTCGAAATGCCGGTAGCCATTCCATGCGAGCGTGCCGACGCGGTCTTGCGCCGCCAGCCCCAGTGCGTCGAGCGCGTTGGCGCACTGGGCGGCGCGCTGCTGCACCTCGGCGTAAGTGGTGCGGTGAACATCGCCCTCAACCCGGCGCGAGACGATTTCGGTGTCGCCGTGATAGCGCGCAGCGAAATCGAGCAGACCGGAAATCATCAGCGGATGGTTTTGCATCAAGCCGAGCATGGCAGTCTCCTGTTGTTGTCTGTATGGTTTACCAATTGTTGCACCGGTTGGAGGAGGTGTTCACTGGAGTTTGCGATCATTGCGCCTGCCACTCTCGCCACCCTGCCCATGACCGTTCCCGTTTCTGTTTTTGCACCCGGCCAATCCGGCTTGATCTGCGGCTATCTGTTCGATGCGCAGGGGCGCGGCCAAGCGCTGGATCTGCACCAAGCCGAGCGTTGGTTCGGTGATACGGCGCCGACGGACGGGGAGTCTTTCGTCTGGCTGCATTTCAACGCGGCCAATGTCACCGCGGAAAAGTGGTTGCTGGCCAACCTGCCGCATGCCGAGCATTGCTTCGAGACCCTGCGCGAGGGCGTGCGTTCCACCCGGCTGGAAGTGGTCGATCAGGCGCTGGTGGCCGTGGTGAACGATGTGGTGTACGACTTCGCACAGCGCGAATCGCTGCAGGTCTCCACCCTGTGGATGAGTGTGGAGCGGCGGCGCGTCATCAGCGTGCGCATGCAGCCGCTGCGGGCCATCGACCGCCTGCGCATTGCGGTCAAGGCGGGCGAGACGTTTTCCTCGCCGTTGTCGCTGGTCGATCATCTGCTGCGCGATCAGGCTGATGAACTCATCGCCATTCTGCGCGGCGCCGCCAGCAAGGTTGATGCCATCGAAGATCAGTTGCTGGCTGGCCGCCTGGGTCGGCGCCGGGTGCAGCTGGGTGCGCTGCGCCGCAATCTGTTGCGGCTGCAACGCCTGCTGGCGCCTGAGCCGGCGGCCATGTTTCGCCTGCTCAGCCGTCCGCCGCAAAGCCTCGGGCCGCAGGACTGGGAGGAGTTGCGGCATTCCACCGAGGAGTTCTCGGTGGTGCTGCGCGATCTCGTGGCGCAGCAGGAGCGCATCAAACTGCTGCAGGAGGAAATCGCCGCCAGCAT
>NZ_JBYCKI010000002.1:0-13812 GCF_057473305.1 Thiomonas sp. TH-17 | reverse complement strand
GGTCAATGCGCATGCTGCTGGGGCTTGCGCACTTGCAGCGTGTCTTGGGTGGCTTGGGGCGCGGTGGGGTCGGTGCGCGCGGGCGGCAGGTCGGCGGTGGGCACGGCGTGGGCCTGGGTGCCCGCGGGCATGCGGTACCAGCCGGGGTCGCGGTAGTCGCCGCTGGCGAGGTCGTCGCGCACTTTGAGCACGCTGAACATGCCGCCCATTTCCACCGAGCCGTAAGGGCCGCGCCCGGTCATCATGGGCAGGGTGTTGTCGGGCAGGGGCATGTCCATCTCGGCCATTTCGGCCATACCCTGGCTGCCCATGGCCATGTAGTCGGGCAGCAGCTTTTGCAGCGCGGGGGTGAGGTCGTCCTGCTGCACGCCAATCATCGTCGGCACGCTGTGGCCCATGGCGTTCATGGTGTGGTGCGACTTGTGGCAGTGGAAGGCCCAGTCGCCGGGGTTGTCGGCGATGAACTCGATGGCGCGCATCTGCCCCACGGCAATGTCCACCGTCACTTCGGGCCAGCGCGCGCTCTTGGGTACCCAGCCGCCATCGGTGCCCGCCACCTCGAACACATGGCCGTGCAGGTGGATGGGGTGGTTGGTCATGGTGAGGTTGCCCATGCGGATGCGCACGCGCTCGCCGGTGCGCGCCACCAGCGGGGCGATGCCGGGGAAGGCGCGGCTGTTCCAGGTCCAGAGGTTGAAGTCGAGCATGGTGTTGACCTTGGGCACGCTCGATCCGGGGTCGATGTCGTAGGCGTTGATGAGAAAGGCGTAGTCGCGCGCCACCGCCATCTGCCGCGGGTTTTTGGGGTGAACGATGAACAGGCCCATCGCGCCCATCGCCATTTGCACCATCTCGTCGGCGTGCGGGTGGTACATGAAGGTGCCGCCCTTGCGCAGCTCGAATTCATAGACGAAGGTCTGGCCGGGCGCGATCTGCGGTTGCGTCAGCCCGCCCACGCCGTCCATGCCGTTGGGGAGGATGAGGCCGTGCCAGTGCACCGTGGTGTGCTCGGGCAGTTTGTTGGTGACGAACAGGCGCACGCGGTCGCCTTCCACCGCTTCGATGGTCGGGCCGGGACTCGATCCGTTGTAGCCCCAGAGCTTGGCCGTCATGCCGGGCGAAATTTCGCGCACCACGGGTTCGGCGACGAGATGGAATTCCTTCACGCCGTCTTTCATGCGGAAGGGCAGGCTCCAGCCGTTGAGGGTGACGACCGGGTTGTAGGGTCGGCCGGTCTGGGGGTGCAGCGGGGCGGCGGTCTCGGCGCTGCTGTATTGATGGGGTTCGGGAGCGGCGGCCAGTGCGTTGCGGCTGGCGGCGCCTGCGGCGACGAGGGCCGCGGCAGCGCCGAGAAAATGGCGTCGGGTATTCATGGAGAGCATCCTTTGATCTGGGGCTTCAGTGCCCCGGGGCGGCGGGGGTGGCGGCGTTGGCAGAAGCGGCGTCGGGCAGGGCGCTCGGGCCTGCGTCCACGCCGAGCTGGGCGGCCTGCCAGGCGGCGTCGGCCAGCCAGTAATTGCGCTGCGCGGAGATGGCCTCGCGCACCGCCTGCACCTGCGTCTGCGCAGCGGCGACGAGCTGGAAGACGCCGATGAGCATGCCGTTGTAGCGAAGCTGGCTCTCATCGAGCACGGTCTGCGCCAGGGGCACGATTTGTTCGCGGCCGAGGCTCTGCTGCTGCCAGGCGTTGCCACGCAGGGCGTCGGCCTCGCGCAGTTGCGAGGCGGCGCGGCGCGCGGTGGCGATGGCGCGGTTGCGCGCCGCGAGCACGCGGTCGGCGGCGGCGCTGCGGCGGGCGTCGCCCAGATCGAACAGCGGCAGCGGCAGGCTGAGGTCGAAGCCGTTTTGCGGCGGCGCGTCGCTATAGATCTTGCGCAGGCCGCCGAGTTCGACATGCTCGATCAGGCTGGTGTGACGCGCCAGCCCCGCAGCTTGTGCTGTGGCCGTGTAGTCGGCGCGGGCGAGCTGCACGTCGAGACGGTTATCGAGCGCAGTTTGCAGCGCCATCGGTGCGGCTGCGGGCGGCTGCTTCGACACCTCCGGCAGTTGCGTCGGCAGAACGAGGCGGGCGGCTTGCTCTGCCGACAACCCCAGCGCCTGCACCAGCGCTTCGCGGCTTTGCGTGGCGGCCAGTTCGGCGCGGCTCAGGCGAAGCTGGCTGTCGGCGGCGAACAGCCCTTGCTGCGCCGCGTCGAGCTTGGTGAAGTTGCCCGCTTGCCGCATGCGCCCGGCCAGAATGGCGGTGGCCTTGGCCGCTTCCAACACATCGCGGTCGTAGGCGGCAGTTTGCTGCGCCGCTACGGCGCGAACCCAACTCAGCCGCGCCTGCGCCGCCGTGCGCAGCACCGCGCGGGCGAGGCTGAGCCGAAGCTGCGTCTGCTGCGCGTCGTTCAGGCGCGAGCGCGTGGGCAAGGTGAGCAGATCGAGCAGGCCGAAGCTCAGGCTGCGGGTGATCTCCACCCCGCCGCCACCGATGAGCAGGCGCTCGAAACCGAAAACCGGGTTGGCCAGCCGGGCGCTTTGCGTGGAGTCGGCCGAGTCGGCCTGCGCCTGCGCGATCAGCGCCTGCAACGCCGGGCTGCCGAGCAGGGCGATGCGCACCGCGTCGTCGGCAGACAAGGGTTTGGACAGTAGCGCGTCGATCTGCGCCTGCGCATCTTGCTGCTGCGCGGGGTCGCGCAGCAAGTGCAGCGGCGTGCCGGTATGGGGCTGGGTAATGACGTTGACGGCCTGTAGCGACTGCCGGGTTTGCAAGGGCGCGCAGGCCGCCAGCAGCGCTGCTGCGGCCAGGGGGGCGAGCCGCAGCGTCCGCAGGCGTGCCTGCGGTCTGGGTTGTTTCCACATGAAAAGACACCTCATTCGAGCCGCGACAGCGCGCGGCGACACGATGCGCAGCACAAGTCTTGCGACCCGCGCTGCAACCGGGAATCAAACGGGGGTCAGGCTCTGGGTGGGCGCTGCAGGGCGCGCAGATCGGCGCTGTGCCACGCGGTGTTGGCGGTGGAGGGGCGCGAGTGCTGCGCGGCGTCGGCCAGCAGCAGGGTAAAGGCCGGGGGCTGAGCCACGGCCAGATGGCAGATCACGCAATGCTGATGATCGTGAGAGCCGCAATCGGCTCGGGCGGTGGCGTTGACGTGGCAGCCCGGCATCGCTTCCGACGGGTCTTGCGCTGTCGCCACAGAGTGCAGACCCGCCATTGAGGCCATCATTGAGGTCATGTCATGCGCCTGCGCCGTGGTCTGGGCCGGGGTTTGCACCCCGTCGCCCAGATTCATGCTGACCTGCGCCCAGCCGCGCAGAGGCAGCAAGACGAGCAGCAAGACCAGAATGGGGCGCAGCAAGCGAGACATGCAACAAAGTTTAACCTAAGAATTCGCGCGCACACTGCCGTCATCAAACCCCCACAGGGCATGCGGAAAATGGGTTTCCGCCCCGGCCCGGCAGGGAACTATTGGTTTTTAGCACTCTCTTACTGTGAGTGCTAATATCAGACACAAACAGGAGGATTCCATCCATGACCCACACTCAGTCAGCCGCAATTGTTCTGCGCCCGGCCCAGGTCGATGGCGCGTTTCCGCTCGCCTTGCCCAGTCTGGGCAACCTGGACGCCTACATCAGCGCCGTCAACCGCCTGCCCATGCTCAGCGCGGAGGAAGAGGCGCGGCTGGCGCGCACCTGGCGCGAGCAGGGAGACAAGGACGCGGCGGGCAAGCTGGTGCTGTCGCACCTGCGGCTGGTGGTGTCCACGGCGCGTCAATATCTGGGCTACGGCCTGCCGCATGCCGACCTCATTCAAGAGGGCAATATCGGCCTGATGAAGGCGGTCAAGCGTTTCGACCCGGCGCACGGCGTGCGGCTTGTGAGCTACGCCCTGCACTGGATCAAGGCCGAGATTCACGAATACATTCTGCGCAACTGGCGGCTGGTGAAGGTGGCCACGACCAAGGCGCAGCGCAAGCTGTTTTTCAATCTGCGCTCGATGAAAACGGCCAACGCCGGCATGAACGAGGCGCAGATCGACGACATGGCGCAGGCGCTCAACGTCAAGCGCGAAGATGTGATCGAGATGGAAAGCCGCATGGGCGGTGCCGACATCGCGCTCGACCCCACGGTGGAGGATGGCGAAGAGAGCTACGCGCCCATTTCCTATCTGGCCGACAACACGCAGGAGCCGATGGCCGTGCTCGAAGCGCGCAGCCACGATCGGTTGCAGGTCGAAGGGCTGGAGAGCGCGCTGGAATTGCTCGACGCCCGCAGCCGCGCCATTGTCGAGCAGCGCTGGCTGCAGGTGAATGATGACGGCAGCGGCGGCAAGACCCTGCACGAACTGGCCGCCGAATACGGCGTGTCGGCCGAGCGCATCCGACAGATCGAGGTGGCGGCCATGAAGAAAATGCGCAAGTCGCTGGCCGAGTTCGCCTGATTGAACTAGAAAGCGAAACGCAAAAAAGCCCGTCGAAAGACGGGCTTTTTTGTTGACCGAAGCGCTCGGAACGGTGCGACGCTTCAGCCCGCAGCAGATTTCAGCCGCCGTGCATGCACTGATCGACAAAGGCTTTTTCCTTCTCGCCCGTCAGGCCCTGGGCCTTGGCTTTTTCCATGCACATCTCTTTCGACGGGGCCGCATTGGCTGCCGATTCGGAGGCATACGCGCTGGACATGCCGACCGAGGCGACAAGCAATGCGGCGGCCAGGGTCTGGGCGATCTTGTTCGAAGAAAGGGGGGTGGATAGGTTCATATCTGACTCCTTGAATCAATGGCGCGGACTGAAGTGCCCGCTGCTGCTCTTTTGCAAGCCCTGTGCCATTTGAAAAAATTTTAATGAAATCATATAGATATCATTTATTTATCTGGAAACTTGGCAGATCTGGCGTTGGTGCCGCGCTTACGGGGGTTGGGAGTGTCTGTCGCGGGCGACAGCTGAGACGGTTTATCCGTTTGCGATTGATTTGACGGCGCTTTTTTGTCCCGGATTGCCGACAACGGAGAGCGGCCCGCTCAGTGCTGCGCCACTTGCAGGAGGGCGGGGCGGGTGTCGCCGCCAGGCGACGGTTGGACTTGTCGGGTGGGTGGCTCAGGCGCGCCAGCGGCGCACGGCACGCTGCAGCGCCGCCCATTGCGTTTTGCGTTGGGCGGTGTCGCGGGCAGGGGCGTAGCGCCAGAGTTCGAGTTGAAGCAAAAGCGCGCGGGCCGACTGCAAGGTCTGCTGTGACAGGGTGTTTTCGCCGGGGCTGACTCGCTTGAGTCGGGCAGACAGGGTGCGGGGCGGGGTAGAGGGTTCGCTGTCGATGCCGACCTGCTCCAGCTTGCTGCGCAGCAGGGTGTAGGTCTGCGTCCAGGGATCGTGCCGACGGCGCTCCAGCGCCAGAAACGCGCCGCCGATGGCGGTGGCCACCAGCAGGGTGGCGATGGCCAGCGCGGCCAGGGTGGCCATGTCGGGCTGGTGCAGGCCGAGCTTGTTCAGCAGGTCGAGCTGGCGCTGGCTGCCGTAGTGCAGCACCCACTGGTTCCACGTGTTGTTGAGCGCGTCCCACTGGTTGCGCAGTTGCAGCAGGAATGCGGCATCGCGCGGGCCGAGCGCGGCGACGCCCAGCAAGGGCTCGCGCGAGGCGAGGGTGGCGCCGCTGCGGTCGATGCGCGCCGGGTCAACGGCGGCGGTGGGGTCGGCGCGCACCCAGCCGCGTTCGGGCAGCCAGTATTCGGCCCAGGCGTGGGCGTCGCTCTGGCGCACCACCCAGGTGTCGTCCACCGGGTTGAAGCGGCCGCCCTGGTAGCCGGTGACGATGCGTGCGGGAATGCCGGCGGCCCGCATCACCACGACAAAAGCCTGCGCGTAGTGTTCGCAAAAACCGGCGCGGCGGTCGAACAGAAATTGGTCCACGCCGTCGCGCCGGTCGTAGGTGCCGGGGTTGAGGGTGTAGCGGAAGGGCTCGGCGCGAAACATCTGCAGCAGGGCTTGCGCGACGAAGGCGCCGCCCTGTCCGGCCGCCTTGGCTTGCGTGGCCAGTTGCCTGCCCAGCGCCACGCTGCGCGGATCGAAACCCGCAGGCAGGGCTTCGTCGGCGCGCAGGGCGGGGCTGAATTGCGTGGGGCCGTATCGGAACTGGGGTGACGATTCGACGGTGTAGCGCGAGAGATGATCGAGCGGCCGCCCGGTGACGAGTTGCAGGTCGGGCAACCACTGCACCCTATATCCCTCGATCTTGGGCGCCGCCACTGGCGCGTCGAGCGCGAAGACGAAGGTCTGCTGCGTGGGCTGCAGGGTGACGGTGTAGCGCACGGGCGGGCCGCTCAGGTGCAGATCGGCGGGCGGGGTGAGGGTGGCGCGGTCGCGCTGGCGCGGGTTGGGCAGCCACACGCCGTTGTCGTACAAGCTCAGTACCGGGCCGCGCCAGTAAAGCTCGCGGTCAGGCGGCCGCGGGCCGTGGAACACCACGCGAAAGGCGACTGAATCGTCTCGCGCCAACTCGGCGATCTGCCCGGGCGACATGCTGGCTGACAACCCGGTGATGGCCTGCCCGCCGCTTTGCGGCAAGGCCCACAGCGGCGCGCTCAGACGCGGAAACACCATGAACAGCACGACCATCGCGGGCGCGCCCAGCGCCATCATCTTGAGCGCGGTGAGCAGCGACTGCCGCAGCGGCGGCCGACCGGCGGGCAGATTGGCGTTGACCAGCGCGGCCAGCATGCCCCAGGTGGCCAGCACCATGACCAGGGCGGTACCCAGCGATTGCGAGAACAGAAAGTTGGCCGCGATGGTGAAAAAACCGAGGAAGAACAGCACATGGGCATCGCGGCGCGAGCGCATCTCCAGGGTCTTGAGGCCGAGCAGCACGCACAGCAGCGCGACTCCGGCATCGCGCCCGAGCACGGTGTGGAAGTCCCACAGGGTGATGACGACGGAGAACAGCAAAATGAGCACGAGCACGCTGCGACCGGGCAGCGGCGCACTGCGCCAGGCCAGCGCCGCACGCCAGGCCAGCAGGCCGAGCACCAGCGCGCTCGTCCACCAAGGCAGATGGACGAACAGCGGCAGCATCAGCAGCAGCGACACGCCGAGCAGGAACAGAGTGTCGCGCGCATCGCGCGGCAGGGCGTTGGTGCGGTGGGTCCAGCGGGCCAGCAGCGTCTGGCTGGGTTTGGACTGCATCACGACTTGGCTCGCGGGGTGGCGGATCGGGACTGCAGCAGGGGGCCGGGGTGCAGCGCCAGCAGGCGCAGGCAGGCGGCGCGGTGCGCGGCGCCGGTGGCTGGCGTGATTTGCTGGGCGCCGAGCTGCAGGCCGTAAGGCATGCCGGTGCGGTCGGCGGCCAGCACCCAGGCGCACAGCCGTGAAAGTCGGGTTTCGGTGTCGAGCTGGACGGGCAGCGCGGCGAAGTCGAGCCAGAGTTCGGCGCGGGCCTGCGGCTGGGCGGTGTCGCGGCTGATGAGTTCGTCGCTGCGGGCGAATTTTTTCCACAGCACATGCCGCAGCGAATCGCCGGTGCGGTAGGCGCGCACGCCATCGGCTTCGCCGCCGCCGCGCGCAAGCGCCGGGCCGTTGCCAGGCGTGGGACGGGCGGGCGGCAGGGGCGGGGCGGGATGCTCGGCGGCGGGCAGCACGAGCAGCTCGCCCTGCGGCTGCCAGCGGCTCCAGGCCGTCCAGACGCCCAGCGGGTAATAACTTTCGACGGTGAGCAGGGGCCAGGCCAGCAGGCCGCGGCGCGGCGGCGTCCAGCTCAGGGTGAGGGCGGTTTCACTGTTGCGGGCGCAGTCGGCGTAGGCCCAGGGGTAGGGCGGCCTGGGCGCCTTGCGGCGGGCCTTCTTCTGGGGCGCGGACGGCGTAGCTTGGGTGCCCGCCGGGCGCAGGGCCAGCCCCCAGCGGTCGCGTGCGCCGCCTTGCAGCAGCAGGCCGAGACGGGCGCTCTGGCCCTGGTGCAGCAGGCCTTCGGGCGGCCGCGCGGTGAGCTGCAATCCGCGAAGATTGTTGTGGGTGACATGCATGGCCATCATCGCGCTGCCCGCCAGCAGGAAGGTGAGCAAATAGCCGAGATTGAGCTGGTAGTTGATGCTCAGCACCAGCAAGACCAGCAGCAGCAGGGCGAAAAACCAGCCGGTGCGGGTGGGCAGGATGTAAACGTTGCGGTGGGTCAGCCGCGTGCTGCCGCCGGCCGGATGGCGCGCCAGCGCCCAGGTATCGAAGCGCTGCGCGAAGGCGTCGCGCAGGGTGTTCGACGCGGCGGGCTGGGGCAGGGCGGTATCGGCGGAGGGAGGCATGATCGCTGCTTGGCGCGCGGGCCTTACACCGGAACGTGTTCCAGCAGCGATTGCACCGCCTGCAGCGAGGCCGCGCGGTTGACCGTGGGGCTGTCGAGGGTGCGCAGGCGGTGTCCGGCAACAAACGGCAGGACTTGCTGCACGTCGTCGGGAATGAGGTAGTCGCGGCCCTGCAGCAGCGCCCAGGCCCGGGCGGCGCGCAGCAGGCCCAGACCGGCGCGCGGGCTCAGACCTTCGATGAACCAGCGCCCGTTGCGCGTCTGCGTGAGCAGCTCCTGCACATAGTCGAGCAGGGCGGGCGCAGCATGCACGGCCTGCGCTTGCCGCTGCAGATCGATCAAGTGCGCGGGGGTCAGCACCGGTTGGAGCTCGGCGATCAGTTCGCGCCGGTCGCGGCCTTCGAGCAGGGCGCGTTCGGCGGCGCGGCTGGGATAGCCCAGCGAGATGCACAGCAGAAAGCGGTCGAGCTGCGATTCGGGCAGGGCATAGGTGCCGAGCTGGTCGAACGGGTTTTGGGTGGCGATGACGAAAAACGGTTCGGGCAGGCGGCGCGTCTGTCCGTCCACACTCACCTGGCGCTCTTCCATCGCTTCGAGCAGGGCGCTTTGCACCTTCGGCCCGGCGCGGTTGATTTCGTCGGCCAGCAGCACCTGCGAAAACACCGGGCCGGGGTGAAACACGAACTCGCTGCGGTTGCGATCGAACACCGAAATGCCGAGCAGGTCGCCCGGCATGAGGTCGGAAGTGAACTGCGCGCGGGCGTACTGCAGGCCCAGCGTGGCGGCCAGGGCGTGGGCCAGCGTGGTCTTGCCCACACCGGGCAGGTCTTCGATGAGCAGATGGCCGCTGGCCAGCAGGCAGCACACGGCGAGTTCCACCTGCGGGCGCTTGCCTTTGATAATGATTTCGAGCTGGTCGAGCAGACTGGGCAGGGCTGGGGTTTTCACGAGCGGCGGAGTGGGAGGCGACAGCGCACTATGCTACGAGAGCAGCGCCCGGACGCTTGTTTTCGGGGACAAGCCGCAGGAGACAAAAAACATGACGACCGGCTTCTACACTCATGCCGACTGCACCCTGCACGAGATGGGGGCGGATCATCCAGAATGCCCGCAGCGCCTCGCTGCCATTGAAGACCGGCTGATCGCCGCGCAGATTGCGCCCTGGCTCGAACGCCACGACGACGCGCCGCCCGCCAGCCTGGAGGACGTCGAGCGCGCGCATTCGGCGCTGTATGTCGCCGATCTCAAAAAACGCGGTGATTTCGAGCAGGGACATGAGTGGATCGACGCGGACACCATGATGAATCCGCATACCTGGCAAGCCGCGCTGCGGGCTGCCGGTGCGGCCATCAGCGCGACCGATGCCGTCATCGACGGTCATCTGCACAACGCCTTTTGCTCCATCCGTCCGCCCGGCCATCATGCCACCCGCGATCAGGCCATGGGGTTCTGTTTTCTGGGCAATGTCGCCATCGCCGCGCGTCATGCGCTCGATGTGCGCGGGCTGGAGCGCGTGGCCATCGTCGATTTCGATGTGCACCACGGCAACGGCACCGAAGACATTTTCCGGGGCGATGAACGGGTGCTGATGGTGAGCTTCTTCCAGCACCCGTTCTACCCCTACAGCGGCGCGGAAGGCGAGCAGCCGAATATGGTCAACGTCCCCGTTCCGGCTTACACCAAGGGCGACGAGATACGCCACGTCGTTACCGAGCAGTGGCTACCCCGATTGCGGGCCTTCGCGCCGCAAATGCTGTTCATCAGCGCCGGCTTCGACGCCCACCGCGAAGACGATATGGGTCAGATGGGCCTGGTGGAGGCCGACTACGCCTGGATCACCCGCCAGTTGGTGGACTTTGCCGAGGCGCAGTGCGAAGGCCGCATCGTCTCCTGCCTGGAAGGCGGCTACAACCTTAGCGCCCTCGGCCGCAGCGTGGCCGAGCACGTGCGGGTGCTGGCGGGGCTGGATTGAAGCGCGGCCCGGGCCTTATTTGTTCAAATCACCGAGGCACAGGTATTTCATTTCGACATATTCGTCGATGCCGTGATGTGAACCTTCGCGGCCCAGCCCGGACTGTTTCACACCGCCGAAAGGCGCGACTTCGTTGGACATCAAGCCGGTGTTGATGCCCACCATGCCGTATTCGAGTTCCTCGGCCACGCGGAAGATGCGGCCGACGTCGCGGCTGAAGAAGTAGGCGGCCAGGCCGAACTCGGTCGCATTGGCCGCTGCGATGGCTTCGGCTTCGGTTTTGAAGCGGAACACCGGCGCCACCGGACCGAAGGTTTCCTCTCTGGCGCAGAGCATGTCGCTGGTCACATCGGCCAGCACGGTGGCCTGGAAGAACCGACATGCGTTGGGGCCGGTCTCCACCCGTTTGCCGCCCACGACCATGCGCGCGCCCTTGGAGGTGGCGTCGCTGATGTGCTTCTCGACCTTGGCCAGCGCCTGATCGTCAATCAGCGGGCCCAGATTCACGCCTTCATCGAAGCCGCTGCCGATCTTCAGGCTGCCTACGGCCTGCGCCAGGCGCTCGACGAATCGGTCGTAAATGCCGTCCTGCACATACAGCCGGTTGGCGCAGACGCAGGTTTGGCCGGCGTTGCGGTACTTGCTCGCCATGGCGCCCTCGATGGCCGAATCGAGATCGGCATCGTCGAACACGATGAAGGGCGCGTTGCCGCCGAGTTCGAGCGACAGTTTTTTGATGCTGGGCGCCGACTGCGCCATGAGGATGCGGCCGACCTCGGTGGAGCCGGTGAACGACAGATGACGCACCACTGGCGAGGCGCATAGCAGCTTTCCGATGGCGATCGACCCTTCGCCGTCGGCCGTGAGCACGTTGAGCACGCCGCGCGGAATGCCGGCGCGATGCGCCAGTTCGGCCGCGGCCAGCGCGGTGAGCGGCGTCTGTTCGGCGGGCTTGATGACCACGGGGCAACCAGCGGCCAGCGCCGGCGCGACCTTGCGGGTGATCATGGCCAGCGGGAAATTCCAGGGCGTGATCGCGGCGCAGACGCCGACGGGCTGCTTGAGGACGAGCAGGCGCTTGGTGGCGTCGGGGCTGGGAATGGTTTCTCCGTAAACCCGCTTGGCTTCTTCGGCGAACCATTCCACGAAGCTGGCGCCGTAGAGCACTTCGCCCTTGGCCTCGGCCAGCGGCTTGCCTTGTTCGGCGGTCATCAGGCGTGCCAGGTCGTCGGCGTTGGCCACCAGCAGATCGAACCACTTGCGCAGAATGGCGGCGCGCTGCCTGGCGGGCAGGGCGCGCCAGGCGGGCCAGGCTGCGTCGGCGGCGTCGATGGCGAGCTGCGCGTGCATGGGCTCCAGCGCGGGAACCTGCGCCAACTCGGCATTGGTGGCCGGGTCGGTGACCGCGAAGCGGCGGGCGGAATCGATCCACTGGCCGTCGATGTAGGCCTGGGTCTTGAACAGCGAGGGGTCTTTGAGCAGGGACAGCGGATTGGCGGGCCGGTTCATGGGCAGCTCCGGTTGGGGTGAACGGGATTAGGTTGTAAGCCCTAAAATCTAACCTTTTGCATGATCGTGCGCCAGAGCCAGTTCCGCGCCCGTGCCACAGCCACTTACCCGCCCCATGAACGTCTCCGACATCCGCGAAAAATTTCTGGCCTATTACGAATCGCAGGGCGCCACCCGCGTGGCGTCGTCCTCGCTCGTGCCGGGCAACGATCCCACGCTGCTGTTCACCAACTCGGGCATGGTGCAGTTCAAGGACGTGTTCCTCGGCCAGGACCAGCGGCCCTACACCCGCGCCACCACCGCGCAGCGCTGCGTGCGCGCCGGCGGCAAGCACAACGACCTCGAGAACGTGGGCTACACCGCGCGGCACCACACCTTCTTCGAGATGCTGGGCAACTTCAGCTTTGGCGACTACTTCAAGCGCGAAGCCATCCGCTACGCCTGGGAACTGCTCACCACGGTGTACAAGCTCCCGGCCGAGAAGCTGTGGGTGACGGTGTACGCCGAAGACGACGAGGCGCACGACATCTGGGCCAAGGAAGTCGGCGTGCCGGTGGAACGCATCATCCGCATTGGCGACAACAAGGGCGCCCGCTACGCCTCCGACAACTTCTGGCAGATGGCCGACACCGGCCCCTGCGGACCTTGCAGCGAAATCTTCTACGACCACGGCGCCGAGGTCTGGGGCGGCCCGCCCGGCTCGCCCGAGGAAGACGGCGACCGCTACATCGAGATCTGGAACCTGGTGTTCATGCAGTTCGAGCGCTACGCCGCTGGCGAAGAGCGCTTCGACACCGAAGCGCAGGCCACCGCACGCAAACAGGCCGTCGAGGCCGAGGGCGGCATCGGCCTGGTGAGCAAGGATGGCGAAGGCTACAAGCTCGCCATCTTCCGCCAGAAGCCGCTGCCCAAGCCCTGCGTGGATACCGGCATGGGTCTGGAGCGCATAGCCGCGGTGCTGCAGCATGTGCACAGCAATTACGAGATCGACCTGTTCCAGGCGCTCATCAAGGCCGCTGCGCGCGAGACCGCTGCCGCCGATCTGGGCCACGCCTCGCTCAAGGTCATCGCCGACCACATTCGCGCCTGCGCTTTTCTCATCGTCGACGGCGTGATTCCGGGCAACGAAGGGCGCGGCTATGTGCTGCGTCGTATCGTGCGCCGCGCCATTCGTCACGGCTACAAGCTGGGGGTGCGCCAGCCGTTCTTCTACAAAATGGTGCCTGATCTCGTGGCGCAGATGGGGGCAGCCTATCCCGAGCTGGCCGAGGTGAAAGGCCGCGTGGCCGAGGTGCTGCAGGCGGAAGAAGCGCGCTTTTTCGAGACCATCGAACATGGCATGGGCGTGCTCGACACCGAACTGGCTGCGCTGCGCGCCGCGGGTGGCAATCTGCTGGCCGGTGAACTGGCCTTCAAACTGCACGACACATTCGGCTTCCCGCTCGACCTCACGCAGGATGTGTGCCGCGAGCACGGCATGAAAGTCGATGAAGCCGCTTTCGACGTCGCCATGGCCCGTCAGCGCGAGCAGGCGCGCGCCGCAGGCAAGTTCAAGATGCAGGCCGCGCTCGACTATGTCGGCGACAAGACCCGCTTCGACGGTTACGAGCATCTGCTGGTGAAGGAGGCGCGCGTGGTCGCGCTCTACAAGGACGGCACTTCGGTCGCGCAATTTCAGTCTGGAGACAGCGGTGTGGTCGTGCTCGACCGCACGCCGTTCTACGCCGAATCTGGCGGCCAGGTGGGTGACAGCGGCGTGCTGTTCGAGGGCGACTCCTGCGATCTGCGCTTTGTCGTGCACGATACGCAAAAGCTGCAGGCGGACGTGTTCGGCCACCACGGCACGCTCGAAACGGGCAGCCTCAAGGTGGGCGAAATCGTGGCCGCGCAGGTGGACGTCGAGCGCCGTGCCGCCACCATGCGCAACCACAGCGTGACCCACCTGATGCACAAGGCGCTGCGCCTGGTGCTGGGCGACCATGTGCAGCAGAAGGGCTCGCTGGTCGATGCCGACAAGACCCGCTTCGACTTCGCCCACGACGCGCCGATGAGCGACGACGAGATCGCCCGGGTCG
>NZ_JBYCKI010000001.1:0-29557 GCF_057473305.1 Thiomonas sp. TH-17 | reverse complement strand
CTCAAACTGGTGGTGCATCTGGGCGAGGCCGACGAACCCGGCATGCTGCGCTTTGCCGACTGGCTCGCCCGCGGCAGCGCCGATGACCCGGCGGTAGCCGAGGCTGCGGCAACGCTGCATGCGCACGAGCCCATCAACATCCAGTTCACCAGCGGCACCACCGGCTTTCCCAAGGGCGCCACGCTCACGCACAGCAACATCCTGAACAACGGTTTTTTCATCGGCGAGGCCATGAAGCTCACCGCCGAAGATCGGCTGTGCATTCCGGTGCCGCTGTACCACTGCTTCGGCATGGTGCTGGGCAACCTGGCCTGTCTGACGCACGGCGCCACCATCGTCTATCCCAACGACGGCTTCGACCCGCTGCTCACCTTGGAGTGCGTGCAGGACGAAGCCTGCAGCGGGCTGCACGGCGTGCCGACCATGTTCATCGCCATGCTCGATCATCCGCGCTTTGCCGAGTTCGATCTGAGCACCCTGCGCACCGGCATCATGGCCGGCAGCCCTTGCCCGACCGAGGTGATGAAGCGGGTGGTGCGCGACATGCATCTGTCTGAGATCACCATCGCCTACGGCATGACCGAGACCGCGCCGGTGAGCTGCCAAAGCTCCACCGACACTCCGCTGGACAAGCGGGTGAGTACGGTGGGCCAGGTGCAGCCGCATTTGCAGGTGAAGATCGTTGATCCGCAAAGCGGCGAAACCGTGGCGCCCGGCGCCACCGGCGAGCTCTGCACCAAGGGCTATTCGGTGATGCACGGCTACTGGGGCGACGCCGAGAAGACGCATGAGGCCATCGACGCCGAAGGCTGGATGCACACCGGCGACCTGGCGGTGATGGATGCGCAAGGTTATGTGAACATCGTCGGCCGCATCAAAGACATGGTGATCCGCGGCGGCGAGAACATCTACCCGCGCGAGATCGAAGAATTTCTCTACCGCCATCCGCAGGTGCAGGACGTGCAGGTGGTCGGCGTGCCCGACCCGAAGTACGGGGAGGAACTTTGCGCCTGGATCATCCCCAAGGCCGACGCCGCGCCGACCGAAGACGACATCCGCGATTTCTGCAAAGGGAGAATCGCGCACTACAAGATTCCGCGCTACATCCGTTTTGTGCAGAGCTTTCCACTGACCATTACCGGCAAGGTGCAGAAGTTCAAGATCCGCGAAACCATGCAGCAAGAACTCGGGCTCCACCCCGACCGCACCGCCTGAAGACCCCCATGCCCATTCTTGATACCCGACTCAACCCGCCCAGCGCCGAGTTCACCGCCAACGCCGCCGCTCTGCAGGCGCTGGTGGACGACCTGCGCGCGCGCCAGGCCCGTGTGGCCGAAGGCGGCGGCGAGGCCGCCCGTGCCAAGCACGTCGCCCGCGGCAAGCTGTTGCCGCGCGAACGCGTGGCAACCTTGCTCGACCCCGGCTCGCCCTTCCTGGAGTTTTCTCCGCTGGCCGCCCACGGTCTGTACGACAACGCGGCGCCCGGAGCCGGGATCATCACCGGCATCGGGCGCGTGAGCGGGCGCGAATGCGTGATCGTCTGCAACGATGCCACGGTGAAGGGCGGCACCTATTACCCGATGACCGTCAAAAAGCACCTTCGGGCGCAAGACATCGCGCGCGAAAACCGGCTGCCCTGCATCTACCTCGTCGATTCGGGCGGCGCCAATCTGCCCAACCAGGACGAGGTGTTTCCCGACCGCGACCACTTCGGCCGCATCTTCTACAACCAGGCGACGCTGAGCGCCGAGGGCATCGCGCAGATCGCGGTGGTCATGGGCTCGTGCACCGCGGGCGGCGCCTACGTGCCGGCCATGAGC
This sequence comes from Thiomonas sp. TH-17, assembly GCF_057473305.1. Lineage (NCBI taxonomy): Bacteria > Pseudomonadati > Pseudomonadota > Betaproteobacteria > Burkholderiales > Thiomonas > Thiomonas sp. TH-17. The sequence goes on along the minus strand of NZ_JBYCKI010000001.1, from coordinate 27,737 downwards.
GACGAGTCGGTCATCGTCGCCAATCAAGGCACCATCTTTCTCGGCGGCCCGCCGCTGGTGAAGGCCGCCACTGGCGAGGAGGTGAGCGCCGAAGACTTGGGCGGCGGCGACGTTCACACCCGGCTGTCGGGCGTGGCCGACCATCTGGCGCAGAACGACGCGCACGCGCTCGACATCGCCCGGCGCATCGTCTCGCGGCTGCGCCCGGCCGAGCGCGCGGCGGTGGATCTGCGCCCGCCGCGCGAGCCGCTGTATGCAGCCAGCGAGCTGTACGGCGTGGTGCCGCTGGATGCGCGCAAGCCCTTCGACGCCCGCGAGGTCATCGCCCGCATCGTGGATGGATCCGAATTCGACGAGTTCAAGGCCCGCTTCGGCGCCACGCTGGTGTGCGGCTTTGCGCATCTGCACGGCATGCCCGTGGGCATTTTGGCGAACAACGGCATCCTGTTTTCGGACAGTGCGGTGAAGGGCGCGCACTTCATCGAGCTGTGCTGCCAGCGCCGCATTCCCCTGCTGTTTCTGCAGAACATCACCGGCTTCATGGTCGGCCGCAAGGCCGAGAACGAAGGCATCGCCCGTCACGGCGCCAAGCTGGTCACGGCCGTGGCTTGCGCTCAGGTGCCCAAGTTCACGGTGATCATCGGTGGCTCCTTCGGCGCGGGCAACTACGGCATGTGCGGCCGCGCTTATGGCCCGCGCCAACTGTGGATGTGGCCCAACGCCCGCATCAGCGTGATGGGCGGCGAACAGGCCGCCAGCGTGCTCGCCACCGTGCGGCGCGACGGCATCGAGGCCAAGGGCGGCAGCTGGAGCGCAGAGGAAGAAGAAGCCTTCAAGGCGCCCGTCCGCAGCCAGTATGAGGCTCAGGGCCACCCCTATTACGCCACTGCGCGGCTGTGGGACGACGGCGTGATCGACCCGGCCGACACCCGCCGCGTGCTGGCGCTGGGCCTGTCGGCCGCACTCAACGCACCCATCCCCGAGACGAAGTTTGGACTGTTCCGCATGTGATGTGTACAATTTTCTTGTTTAATACACATAGAAGGGGTTCGGCATGCGGACGAACATCGTGATCGACGACGAGCTCATGGCGGATGTCATGGCTTACGGCGACTTCAAGACCAAACGCGAGGCGGTGGAAGAGGGCTTGCGCATGCTCAAGCGGCGCAAGGTTTACGACGGCTTGCTGGCTTTGCAGGGGCAGCTTCAGTGGGACGACTCCGACGAAGGGTGGGCCCGCTGGCGGGCGGAGCAGCAGGCGTTGAAGGCAGCCGGCGAACCGTACGACCGCACCATTGATGCGGCAGAGCGAGGCCAAACAGGCGTGAAGGCGCCGGTGCGTCAAGAGTCGGCGCCTCCGACGCTGACCGCAAAAGCCCGGAAGAAACCATGATTCTGGTGGACTCCAGCGTCTGGATCGACTTCTTCAACCAAGCGCCCACCCCGCAGCGCCTGCAACTGGTGCACTGGCTGGAGGGTGGGGACGTTTCGATTGGATCGGCCGATCTGGTGGTGTTTGAAGTGCTGCGCGGGTTTCGCAACGACAAAGCCCGTCGGTTGGCTGAAAGCCTGTTGCTGGATCTGCCCCTGATGGACATTGGCGGGGCCGCCAACGCGCTCAGCGCAGCAGCGCTGTACCGGCGTCTGCGAGCACAGGGCCGCACCGTGCGCAGCCCCATCGACGTGCTGCTCGCCAACTACTGCATGACCCACGGCCATACGCTGCTGCACCGCGACGCCGACTTCGAGCAGTTCAAATCTGTCGGAGATTTCGATACATGGCCACACTGAACGCTCTGCAAGATCATTTCCGCATCCTGGCGAGCCATCACGTCTGGGCCACGCGCCGCTTGCTCGATGAACATATCGCGCTGCTGACCGAGGCCGATTTCGACAGACCCTTCCACTACGCCACCAGCAAGGGCGAGACGATGACCGCACCGTTCGCGGCCACGATGGCGCATGTGTTCAACCACGCCACGCATCACCGCGGGCAGATCACCGCGGCGCTCACCGCCATGGGCCATCCCTCGCCCGTACTCGATCTGATCTACATGCTGCGTGACGAAGCGACAGCCGCACCCAAGCCATGAGCGAACCTCCCGTCATCGTCCAGCGCGAGGGGACCGTCGTCACGGTCACCCTTCATCGCCCCGAAGTGCGCAACGCCTTTGACGCCGCCACCATCGCCGCACTGCATGCGGTCTTCGTCGAACTCGGCCAGGAGGCCGAAGTACGTTGTGTGGTGCTTGCGGCGCAGGGGCCAGCGTTCTGCGCCGGAGCCGATCTGCGCTATATGCAGCAATTAGCCGGATACACCGATGCGCAGAATCGCGAGGACGCCCTGCAGCTCGCGCGCATGCTGCGCGCCGTGGCCGAATGCCCCAAGCCCGTGATCGCGCGGGTGCAGGGCGATGCGTTTGCCGGAGGCTTCGGCTTGGTGGCCGCCTGCGATCTGGCCGTGGCGGTGCAGACCGCGCGCTTCTGTCTGAGCGAGGTGAAGCTCGGCCTGGTGCCGGCCACCATCATGCCGCATGTGCTGCGCGCCATCGGAGCGCGCGCGGCGCAGCGCTACACCCTGACCGCCGAAGTGCTCGACGCGGCCACCGCGCAGGCCATCGGTCTGGTGCATGAAGTGGCCGAAGACGCTGCCGCGCTCGACGCGCAGGTGCAGCGCTGGTGCGCCGCGCTGCAAAATGCGTCACCCCAAGCCTTGGCCGCGGCCAAGCGGCTGCTGGCGGAAGTGGCGCATCGCCCCTTGGGCGATGCCTTGCTGGCCGACACCGCCGAGCGCATCGCCGTGGCCCGGGCCAGCACCGACGGACGCGAGGGCATCACCGCCTTTCTCGCCAAGCGCAAGCCGAACTGGATTGACCCCGAGGCGCGCTGACTGAATCCCCCATCTGCCCTTTTTCCATGACCCCGAAACCTTCCAACGTCTGGACGTCCGCGCGCATCGAAGCCCTGCTCGATCTGCCCTTGCCCGAACTACTCTGGCAGGCGCAGCAGGTGCACCGCGCGCATTTCGATCCCGCCGAAATCCAGCTTTCCTCGCTGCTGTCGATCAAGACCGGCGGCTGCGCCGAAGACTGCGGCTATTGCCCGCAATCGGCGCATCATGATGTCGGCCTGAAGGCAGGCAAACTGATGGATGTCGACCTCGTGCTGGCCAACGCCCGAGCCGCGAAAGAGGCCGGCGCCGCGCGCTTTTGCATGGGCGCGGCCTGGCGCGAACCGAAAGACCGCGATCTCGACGCCGTGGCCGCAATGGTCGAAGGCGTCAAGGCGCTCGGGCTGGAAACCTGCATGACCCTGGGCATGTTGCGGCCCGAACAGGCGCGGCGCCTGGCCGACGCCGGGCTCGACTACTACAACCACAACCTCGACACCTCGCCCGAGTTCTACGGCCAGATCATCACCACCCGCACTTATCAAGAGCGCCTGGACACGCTGCAGGCCGTGCGCGAAGCCGGCATGGCGGTGTGCTGCGGGGGCATCGTCGGTATGGGCGAGACCCGGCGCGACCGCGCGGGCCTGCTGGCGGAACTGGCCGGGCTCGATCCGCATCCTGAATCGGTGCCCATCAATGCCCTGGTAAAAGTGGCTGGAACACCGCTCGAACACGCGCCCGATCTCGACCCCTTCGAGTTCGTGCGCACCGTGGCTGCGGCCCGCATCACCATGCCCACGGCGCGGGTGCGGCTCTCCGCCGGGCGGCGCGAACTGGGCGACGGCATTCAGGCGCTTTGCTTTTTGGCAGGCGCCAATTCCATTTTTTATGGCGACACCCTGCTGGTCACCGGCAACTCAGAGGTCGATGCCGACCGCGCGCTGTTCGCCCGCCTCGGCCTGCATGCCGGTGCGCAAACTTCGCCCATGCAGACCACCACTCCAATGCAAAAAGTGATCGCCTTGCAAGCCGATTCGCCCGATTCGCCCATATCCCGACCATGACCCCGTCCTCACTCGACACCCTGCAACTCCTGGCGCTGGCCGCGGCGCTGGGCTGGGCCAGCGGCCTGCGGGCCTTTCTGGTGATGTTCGCCGTTGGCGCCGCGGGCCTGGCCGGATGGGTGCAACTGCCTGCGGGTCTGCAGGGCCTGGCCAGCCCGGTGGCGGTGGGCATCACCGGCTTTCTGGCCTTTCTCGAATTCGTCGGCGACAAGATTCCCGGTGTGGACAGCCTGCTCGACTTCATCTCCACTCTGCTGCGCATTCCCGCCGGGGCGGTGCTTGCCGCCAGTGTGTTCGGGCTGGATCACACCTTTGTCGCGGCGCTCGCCGCGGCGGCGGGCGGCAGCCTGGCCGCGGTGAGTCACGGCACCAAGCTCTCCACCCGCGCGGCGATCAACACTTCGCCAGAGCCGTTTTCAAATGTGGGTGCCTCGCTGGGCGAAGACGCGCTGGTGCTGGGCGGGCTGTGGCTGGCCTGGCTGCACCCGGTGCTGTTTTTCATCGCCCTGGTGCTGGTGCTGATCGTCATGGTTTGGCTGGCGCGCAAGAGCTTTCATTTCGTGCGCGGGCTGATAGGGCGCATGGTGCGAATGTTCAGCGGCAGACCCGAACCTGTCGCCACGCAGCCCCCGCACGGCGCGACCGACGTGCCGTACCGAGACAAACCAGATTGATGGCGTGCGTCCATGCAAGCCACGAACCGGAGACCGGAGATGTTCTCGAAAATCCTGATCGCCAATCGCGGCGAGATCGCCTGCCGTGTGGCCGCTACCTGCCGCCGTCTGGGCATCCGTACCGTGGCGGTGTATTCCGAGGCCGACGCGCAGGCGGCGCATGTGGCGGCGTGTGACGAGGCGGTGTGCATCGGCCCGGCCGAGGCGGCGCAGAGCTATCTGCGGGGTGAGCGCATCCTGCAGGCGGCGCGCGACACCGGTGCGCAAGCCATCCATCCCGGCTATGGTTTTCTCAGCGAGAACGCGGGCTTCGCGCGGCAGTGCGCCGAGGCCGGGGTGGTGTTCATCGGGCCGCCGCCCGAGGCCATGCAGGCGATGGGGCTCAAGGCCGAGTCCAAACGGCTGATGCAAACGGCGTCCGTGCCGCTGGTGCCCGGTTATCACGGTGCGGAGCAGGACGCGGCGTTGCTCAAGACCGAAGCCGCGCGCATCGGCTTTCCGGTGTTGATCAAGGCGAGTGCGGGCGGTGGCGGCAAGGGCATGCGTGAGGTGCAGCGGGTCGAAGACTTTGATGCGGCGCTGGCCTCGTGCCGCCGTGAAGCCCAGAGCAGTTTCGGCAACGACGCGGTGCTCATCGAGCGATTGGTGCGCAACCCGCGCCACATCGAAATCCAGATCTTCGCTGACCAGCACGACCATGTGCTGTGGCTGTTCGAGCGCGACTGCTCGATGCAGCGCCGCCATCAGAAAGTCATCGAAGAAGCCCCGGCCCCTGGCCTGCCTGATGCCCTGCGGCGCGAGATGGGCGCTGCCGCAGTGGCCGCCGCACGCGCGGTGGGTTATGTGGGCGCGGGCACGGTGGAGTTCATCGTCGAATGCAGCGAAGGCGGGGTGCCGCAGCGCTTTTACTTCATGGAGATGAACACGCGGCTGCAGGTCGAGCATCCCATCACCGAGCTGATCACCGGCCTCGATCTGGTCGAGTGGCAATTGCGCGTGGCCGCAGGCGAACCGCTGCCCATCACGCAGGCCGAGGTGCGCTGCAGCGGGCATGCCATCGAGGCGCGGCTTTACGCGGAACATCCGGAGGCTGGTTTTCTGCCTTCCACCGGCCAATTGCGGAGGCTGGCGTTGCCGCCGCATGTCGTCTTCGGTGCGGTGGGAGATGAGGGCATTCGAGTCGATAGCGGGGTGTTTGAGGGCGACACCATCACCCCGTTCTACGACCCCATGATCGCCAAGCTGATCGCCTGGGGCGAGACTCGCGAGCAGGCGCGCAGACGGCTGCGCCAAGCGCTGGCCGCGACCCGTATCGCCGGTTTGCAGACCAATGCGCAGTTTCTCCACCGACTGCTGGGTGTTGCGGCGTTTGCCGGGGGCGTGCTCGACACGGGATTGATCGCCCGCGAGCACGAGGCGTTGCTCGCGCCGCCGTCCATTCCGCAGCCTTTCGCCTGTGCCGCCGCGATTGGCGCCTTGCTCGAAGACGAGCGCGCGCAGCAGACCGCCGATCCCCGGTCGGCCTGGTCGCCCTGGTCGCCCTGGTCGATCTGCGACGGGTTTACCAACGGCATGTTGCCGCCGCGCGTGTTTCGCTTCGACAGCCCGTGGGGTGTTTTGGCGTGCACGTTGCGTACGGCGACGGGCCAGCCCTTGCGCATCCAGACTCCGGGTTCGCTCCAGCCGCAGTCCTTCGCTTGCACCGCGCGCGCCGTGCAGTCAACTCGCGGCATGCGGGAATTCGCCCTGGTTCTCACGCTGGGTGAAGCGCGCGCGCAGATGAGCGTGGTTCGGCTGGGCGAGGCGTCCTTTCAGGTGTTTTCGGGCGGCGAGCAGGTCACGCTGCAAGCGCTGGGTGCCGATCTGGACAGCACCGACGGGGGCTCGGCCGGTGGTCGCCTGACCGCGCCCATGCCCGGAAAGATCATTGCCCTGCACGTGCAAGCGGGCGACACGGTGCAGGTCGGCGCCCCCCTGCTGGTGCTCGAAGCGATGAAGATGGAGCACACGCTCAGCGCCCCGTCGGCCGGGCAAGTGAGCGAGGTGCTTTACGCGGTGGGCGATCAGGTCAGCGAAGGCGTGGAGCTGTTGCGCGTCGAGGCGTTGAAAACCGAGGGCTCGCCAGCATGAAACTGGCGGTCTGGGACCCGGATGAGCCGTTTCGCCGCTGGCGCGACGCGCTGATGCAGCACGCCAAGGAAATCGGCCTGGCCATCGACGTGATCGACGCCCCGAGCGATCCGGACGCGCAGGCCGAATTCGCCCTGGTCTGGCGGCCCGATGCCGATTGGCTCGCCGGGCAGATGGGGCTGCGCGCCGTGTTCAATCTGGGCGCCGGCGTGGATGCCATCGCCCCGGCGCTGCACCGCCTGCATCCCGGCGTGCCGCTCATCCGTCTGGAAGACGCCGGCATGGGGCGGCAGATGGCCGACTATGTCGCCGAGGGCGTGTTGCACGCTTATCGCCGCATGACCGATTACGCGGCGCAGCAGGCCAAGGCCCGCTGGGAGCCGCTGCCCTTGCCGCCGCGCGCCAGTTTCAGCGTGGGCTTTCTCGGTCTGGGGCAGATGGGCGCAGCCGCCGCCCGGCGCGTGGCGGCGATGGACTTTCCCATTCTGGCCTGCAGCCGCAGCGGGCAGTCGCGCTTTGCTGCCGAGCTGGGCTGCGCGATCTACGCCCTGGACCGCCTCGATGAATTTCTGGCGCAGACCCGGGTGCTGGTGGTGTTGTTGCCGCTGACCGCAGACACCCGCGGCCTGCTCAATTACGCTGCTCTCAGCCGCTTGCCGCAGGGAGCGCATCTCATCAACGCCAGCCGGGGCGCGGTGATCGACCAGGCTGACCTGCTCGATCTGCTGCACGGCGGGCATCTGGCCAGCGCCCTGCTCGATGTGTTCGCCACCGAGCCCTTGCCGCCGGCCGATGCGCTCTGGAGCCATCCGCGGGTGCGTGTCACTCCGCATGTGGCCGCGCAGACCCTGGTCGGGCCGTCCGCCGGGCAGGTGATGCGCAAGATTGCCGCCATCGAACGCGGCGAAAAACCGGGCGGCGTGGTGGACATGCGGCTGGGTTATTGAACGGGAGATTGCCATGTCCACTTTGAACCATTTGCCCAAATTCGTCGAAGTCGTTGAAGTCGGCCCGCGCGACGGCTTGCAAAACGAAGCCAACCCCGTTCCCGTTGCGGTGAAGGTTGATCTCATCGACCGCCTGTCCGCAGCCGGGCTGCCCAATGTCGAAGCCGCCGCCTTTGTCTCGCCCAAGTGGGTGCCGCAGATGGCGGGCAGCAGCGAGGTGATGGCGGGCATCCGCCGCCATCCGGGCACTCTTTACTCAGCCCTCGTGCCCAATATGAAAGGCATGGAGGCGGCGCTGGCTGTCGGCGTGGGCGAGGTGGTGGTGTTCAGCGCCGCGAGCGAGGCTTTCGCGCAGAAGAACATCAACTGCTCCATCGCCGAATCGATCGAGCGCTTCCGTCCCGTGGCCGAGGCCGCCAAGACCGCGGGAGTGAAGCTGCGCGGCAGCATCTCCGTGGCGCTGGGCTGCCCCTACCAGGGCGCGGTCGAGCCGTCAGCGGTGGCCGAAGTCGTGCGCCGCATGGCCGATCTCGGCTGCGATTCCATCGACATTGCCGACACCATCGGCGTGGGCACGCCCGGCGCGGTGCGGGCCGTGTTCGAGGCCAGCGCGGCGGCCTTCCCTATGCAGAAGCTGGCCGGTCACTTTCACGATACCTACGGTCAGGCGCTGGCGAACATTCTTGCGGCGCTGCAGATGGGCGTCGCCAGCTTTCATGCCTCCGTTGCGGGTCTGGGCGGCTGCCCCTATGCCAAGGGCGCCACCGGCAATGTCGCCACCGAAGATGTGCTCTACCTGCTGCACGGCTTGGGCATCGACACCGGGGTGAACCTGCGCGCGGTGGTCGAGGCCGGCGACTTCATCACCCGCGCCATCCAGCGCCCGAACAACAGCCGCGCGGGCAAGGCGCTGCTCGCCAAATGGGCTGCTGAGTGCCCCCAGGGCCTGGCTGCGCCCAGCCCGCCCCCCGTGGGGGTCAAGGAAACTTGGGGCGGCCCTGCGTTTCCTTGAGAGCAAGGCGAACCCGTCTGCGCCGCCTGAGCCGCTTCATCATGCAAACAATGGCCATTCCTTCCCCTTCCGACTCCGTGCAGCGCGTGATCGATGCGCTCGCCGCCCTAGGCCATGCCGAACCGCCGGTGATGCTCGACGACGCCGCCCGCACCGCGCAGCAGGCGGCCGACGCCCTCGGCGTGGCGCTGGGGCAGATCGCCAAGTCCATCGTGTTCCGCCATGTCGACAGCGGCCGTGCGGTGCTGGTGGTCTGCGCCGGTGATCGCCGGGTGGACGAAAAGGCCGTGGCCGCGCAGGTGGGCAAGCTCGCGCGGGCCGATGCCGATTTCGTGCGCGCCGCCACCGGCTTCGCCATCGGCGGGGTCAGCCCGGTGGGCCACACCCAGCCGCCCATCGCCTTGGTGGACGACAGCCTCTGGCGCTTTGACCGCATCTGGGCGGCGGCGGGCCATCCGCATGCGGTCTTTGCCCTGCGGCCCGATGATCTGCCGCGCTGGCTTGGCGTTGCGCCGAGCCCGGTGACGCGGGTGCCGCAATGACGGTTCCCTCCCCCTGCATCAACATCTGCACGCTGGACGCCGCCAGCGGGCTTTGCCTGGGCTGCGCCCGCACCCTGCAGGAAATCAGCGACTGGTCCAATCTGGATGACGCGGGCAAACGCGCCGTCTGGGCGCGCATCGCCGAACGGCGCTCGCAGGGGCTAGTCCCCGAGCAGCCCATCGCGCTCAAGCCCAGGACCGTCAGCGCACGGTGAGAGAGCCCCCAGGGCCGGGCTGCGCCCAGCCCGCCCCCCGTGGGGTTCAAGGAAACTTGGGGCGACCCTGCGTTTCCTTGAGAGCCGGTTCCGGGCTGGCGGCCAGCCGGATCGCCTAAAATCATCTGCTCAAAAAAACGGCAGCGCAGACGTTGCCCGCCTTCTGCTCGCACACTGCTCGCCGCGCCCATGTCCAACCCCGCCGATCTCATTGCCTCCGCACCCTTGACCGGGCTCGCGGGCGGCCTGCGTCTGGGGCGGCACCTGCTGCCCAACCGCGTGTTCGCCGCACCCATGGCCGGGGTGACCGACCGGCCCTACCGCCGTCTGGCTCGGCAACTCGGCGCGGGCTACTGTGTGAGCGAGATGGTGACCTCGCGCGCCGATCTGCGCGACACCCTCAAGACTTCGCGGCGCGCCAATCACGACGGCGAGGCCGCGCCCATCGCGGTGCAGATCGTCGGCACCGACCCCGAGCAGATCGCCGAGGCCACTCGCTACAACCTGGAGCGCGGCGCCGACATCATCGACATCAATATGGGCTGCCCGGCGAAGAAGGTGTGCAACCGCTGGGCTGGCTCTGCCCTGATGCAGGACGAAGAACTCGCCGCGCGGTTGGTGGAGGCTGCGGTAGCGGCCGCCCGCCCGTTCGACGCCCCGGTCACGCTCAAAATGCGCGCCGGCTGGTGCGCCAGCGCCCGCAACGCGCCACGCATCGCCCGCAGGGCCGAAGCCGCAGGCGCCGCCATGCTGGTGGTGCACGGCCGCACCCGCGAGCAAGGCTATGGCGGCGAAGCCGAATACGCCACGCTCGCCGAAGTGAAGCGCAGCGTGGGCATTCCGGTGGTGGCCAATGGCGACATCGACTCGCCGCAGAAGGCCGCCGCCGTGCTGCGGCAAAGCGGCGCCGACGCGGTGATGATCGGCCGCGCCGCCATGGGCCGGCCCTGGCTGTTCGGCCAGATAGCCGCCTATCTGGCTGAGGGCATCGTGCTGCCCGACCCCGCACCCGAGCAATGGCGCGACTGGCTGTTCGCCCACCTCGACGACCACTATGCGCTGTACGGCGAAGCCATCGGCGTGCGCACCGCGCGCAAGCATGTGGGCTGGTACGTTGCGGCCCTGCCCGAAGGCGAGACCTTCCGCCGTCAATTCAACACGCTGGGCAGCGCAGCCGAGCAACTCGCGGCGCTGCGCGGCTTCCTCGATTCCGGTTCAGTCGCGCCGCTGGCGGCCTGAAACCGTCCCGTTCACTCGCATCCCGCCATGCCAGCCGTTCCCCGCAAAACCACGCTCGAACAATGTGTCGTCGATAGCCTCGAGGCCTATTTCAACGACCTCGGCGGCTCCGAGCCGCACGGCATTCATGCCATGGTGCTGGCCGCGGTGGAAAAACCGCTGCTGGCCACGGTGATGAAGCATGCCGAGGGCAACCAGTCGCTCGCGGCGCGCTGGCTCGACATCAACCGCAACACCCTGCGCAAGAAGCTTGCCGAACACAAGCTGCTCTGACCCACCCCGGCCGCACCCGCCCATTTCCATTCACCGAGACTTCCATGCAAGCCCTGATTTCCGTTTCCGACAAAACCGGCGTGCTCGACTTCGCCCGCGATCTGCACGCCCTGGGCGTGCGCCTGCTGTCCACCGGCGGCACCGCCAAGATGCTGCAGGGCGCCGGTCTGCCGGTGCTTGAGGTGGCCGACTACACCGGCTTTCCGGAAATGCTCGACGGCCGGGTGAAGACTCTGCATCCCAAGGTGCATGCCGGCCTGCTGGCGCGACGCGACTTGCCCGAGCACGTGGCGCAAACCGACGCGCACGGCCTGCCCGCCATCGACATCCTCTGCGTCAACCTCTATCCCTTCGAGGCCACGGTGGCCAAACCGCACACGCTCGATGAAGCCATCGAAAATATCGACATCGGCGGCCCGGCCATGGTGCGTTCGGGCGCCAAGAACTATCACCATGTTGCCGTGCTCACCGACCCGGCCGACTACGCCGTGGCGGTGGCTGAGCTGCGCGCGGCGGGCCAGGTGAGCGACGCCACGCGCTTTCGCCTCTCGGTCGCGGCGTTCAACCGCATCGCGCAATACGACGCGGCCATCTCCAACTACCTGTCGGCGCTGAAGGACGACGGCACGCGTACTTCCTTCCCCGGTCAGTTCAACCTGTCTTTCGTCAAGCAGCAAGATCTGCGCTACGGCGAGAACCCGCACCAGAACGCGGCGTTCTACGTCCAGCCGGGCGCGCGCGAGGCCAGCATCGCCACCGCCCGGCAGCTGCAGGGCAAGGAGCTCTCGTACAACAACATCGGCGACGCCGACGCCGCGCTGGAATGCGTGAAGCAGTTCGACACCGCGCCCGCCTGCGTCATCGTCAAGCACGCCAACCCCTGCGGCGTGGCCTATGGCACGTCCCTGCTGGACGCCTATGAGCGTGCCTACAAAACCGACCCCGAATCCTCCTTCGGCGGCATCATCGCTTTCAACGGCGAACTCGATGGCGCCACCGCGCAGGCCATCGTCGAGCGGCAGTTCGTCGAAGTCATCATCGCCCCGAAGGTGACGCAGGCCGCCATCGACATCTGCGCGGCCAAGAAGAACGTCCGCCTGCTTGAATGCGGCCAGTGGCCTGCGCAGCCCGGTGCGCGGCTGGACTACAAGCGCGTCAACGGCGGACTGCTGGTGCAGGACGCCGACCTGCTGTTGTCCGGCGACATCCAGGTGGTCAGCCAGCGCCAGCCGACCGCGGAAGAAATGCGCGACCTGCTGTTCGCCTGGCGGGTGGCCAAGTTCGTCAAGTCCAACGCCATCGTCTACGCCAAGGACAACGCCACCATCGGCGTCGGCGCGGGGCAGATGAGCCGCGTCAACTCCGCGCGCATCGCCGCCATCAAGGCCGAGCACGCCGGCCTGCCCGTTCCCGGCTCGGTGATGGCCTCAGACGCCTTCTTCCCCTTCCGCGACGGCATCGACAACGCGGCGCAGGCCGGCATCAAGGCCGTCATCCAGCCCGGCGGCTCGATGCGCGACGCCGAAGTCGTCAAAGCCGCCGACGAACACGGCATGGCCATGGTGCTCACCGGCATGCGGCATTTCCGGCACTGAGTGCGGGGTTGGAGCCGGCCTCACCCGTTCGCGGGGTGATCCAACGCAGCGTCCTGCCTAACATTCGTATTCTCTGATTTGACGCACTGCAACTGACGGTGCGCGGATGCACGCCCCATGACCTGTCATCCCTCCTGGGATGCAATGCTGAGGGGCTTGGCATGGATGCATGGGTGCAAGAGCAGGTGCGCGAGGCTGCATATGCGGTGGGCAGTCATGCGACGGGCTGGGAGCCTCTGCTGACGGCCTGGTGCAAGGCGGCAGGCGCAGACTTCGCCACCTTTCAAATTTGGGACAAGGCCAGTGGCAGGCTGCTGAACCATGTTGCGGTGGGTGTGCGGCAGCCTGCACTGCAGCAAACTTACATCGACCATTTCCAGGCGTTTGATCCGCTGCTGCCCATTGGCCTGCAGCGTCAGGCCGGGGATTGGGTAGACAGCGCCGCCGATCTGCCCGCGCAGGCGTGGCGCAACAGCGCTTACTACGCTGAATTGATGCGACCACTGCGCATCGAGCAGACCGTGGCGCTTTGTCTGCGCAACGACGCGCGCTACATCGCCTCCATCAGTCTGCATCGCGACCGGCCGTCAGAAGCCAGTGCGTACAGGCAGACGCTCGATTCCCTGCGCCAAGTTCTGACCGATGCGTTCGAGCAGCGCCTGCGACAGACCGAGGCCGAGTGCAGCAAGCTCGACACCGTGCTGTCCTCCGACAGTGAGGGCTGGTTGCTGATCGATGCGGCGCTGCAAGTACGCCATGCCTCCGCCATGGTTCTGCACCTGCTGGACGGCGCACTGCTGGTGCAGGACGGCCGTCTGAAAACCTGCCACGCGCTCATGGCGCAGCGCCTTCAGGCAGCCGCGCAGGCGGTGCATCAAGGCAAGCCGCCGCAAACCCTGCACTGCGCCGCTGGAAGGGGGCGTGTGCTTCAGTTTCGACTGCAGCGCTCCCCACAGCATCTGGTGACCTTTGGCGAGACGCTGCTGCTTTTGCGAGTGCGGCAGCGCAATGCCGATCACCTGCCCGATACAGACGCACTGCGCGCGGTCTATGCGCTCACGGCGGCCGAAGCGAGGCTGGTGCGCGAACTCACTGCGGGCCACGACCTGGAGGACTGCGCCCTGCTGTTCGGTGTGTCGCGCAACACCCTGCGCAATCAGATGGCGAGCGTTTTCACCAAGATGGGCTGCAGCCGTCAGGCCGATGTCGTGCGGCTGGCCGGGCTACTGGCCTGATCTGCTCAGCTCTTGGGCGTGCGTCTACTCCACCCGGACCTCGGCGCTGAGTCGGCCATCGGGAAAGTAGGCGCGGTAGGCATCTCCATCCTTTTGCACTGTGAAGCAGGCCTCCTCGCCGCGGCGGATGTGCGTCCAGGCGGCGCAATAACCTGTGTCCGACAGACGCCAGCGGCCGCTGTCCTGCTTGTCGCCTACCATCAGCTGCGCTGTGCCATCGGGGTGCAGACGCAAGGTCAGCGCGACGCTGGCAGCCGTCTTGCCGACAAGAGTTTTTCCCACCCACTGTGCGGCAATCTGCTGTGGGGTGAGTATTTCGGCTGCGTCTGCCGGGACAACAAGCGCCAGCAGGGAAAGGGCCGCCGCCACTCTCCCGCTACTGCATGTCATCTGCCGGTAGATGGCCTGGAGCATGCTCTTGGCCGCCTTCAATTTGGCCGCCCCGGAACGGTGATGCCGAGTTGCGCGGCAATCGGTGCAAATGCGACGTCGTTCAAGCGCGTGGTCACTGTGGTCGACGGCTTGTCCTGAAATGCGAACCACACTTGCCCGCCGGTTTCTGCGTACACCCGTACTGAGGACTGGGCATCTGCCTGAGCGGGCAGGCCGCTGAAGGTCAGCAGCGGAGTCTGACCGTCTATGCCTGTGGTTCGGGCATAGCTGCCGCTGCCGATGACCTGGCAGCCCCCTGCCGTGCCGCCCGAGGGCCAACTCAGGTCGCAGAGTATCCAGCGCACGGTGTTGCCGACATCAATCTGCGCCCGCAACCGTTGCTGCGGAATCACGCAACTGGCTTGCCCTGCGGGGCAGCTATAGCTGGCATTGGCTTGCAGATTGCCCATGCTCAGGGTGTTGCCGCTGGTCAGCGTGGCCGAAACCGGGAAGGCCGCCAGCACGCCGTCCAGCGTGTTCAGCGCGGGGTTGGCATAGCCATCGCTTACCGTATTGCCCGGCCCGGTGAAGTAGTACACCGCCGTTCGCACCGTGGTAGATCGCAAGGTGCTCGCCTGCGCTCCATCAGGCAGAACGCCCGAGAGACTCACCGGCACGCCAGGTAGGGTCGGCGCGGTGTTCAGCGTGGCATCGTTCGCCAGCGCAATGGTCTCGGCCACGGTCTTGCCCTGCAGTGGAGTGACCTGGCGCAGATTGGCATAGGTGGCGCCCGCTGAGAAGCTGGTGGAGGGATTGCCCTGCGAGTTGGGGTTGGGCAGGCCCGGGCCAAGACTCACCCAGCCACTGCGGTCGAGGTAGCGCCGCGTGCCGTACAGGCTGTCCTGGCTCAGCGGATTGCCAGCAGACAACCCAGCGCGCACGTCGTAGAACACGCTCTGACCGTTGGCCGTGCCGGGGTAGAAGACCCGCACCACATAGTTGGCGGCATCGGTGTAGTCAAAGTGCCGAACGGTGTAAGGGTCTGCCGCCGTGGCAGAGGGCAGTGCAATAGTGGGCTGGGTACCGGCGAGCAGCAGTGAGATCACGCCGGGCGCATGCGCGGCAAGCAGCGCATTGTCCACGCCGGGACTCCCCGCCACATAGTTGCCATGCAGTGCGGCTGCATCCACTCCGAGTTGCGCGGCAACGGCAGATGTAGCTGCCCCTGCATTCGCCGCGCCTTGATCCAAACCGGCCTGCACCATATGGGTGAAGGGGCTGATGATGGCAGGCTTGTCGGTCGCGGTACGCAGCACGAACGGTGCAGTGAACGTTGTGCTGCCGTCGGTGGCTCCGGCGGGCACGCTGGCGATCCACTCCTTGCCGGCATTGAGTTGGTCGGCAGTGAGGCCGGAGATGCTGTAGTTGCCCTGCGCGTCGGTAGGTGCAGAAGCCGGTTCGCCGCCGTCGCATTGTTGGTTGGCGTTGAGATCTAGACAGACGGTGGCGCCTTGGATGGGGCCGTCGAGAACCACACCGCTGACGGTATTGGCCGAGGCGCTTGGTGACGACGAGCTGCCCCCGCCGCAGGCGGCGAGCGATAGCGTTAGCCCGCCGCACACGCTGCCCAGCATGGCAAGACTTAACGGCGACAGCTTGGTACGCGGGGCGTTGCAGGGATTCATGGCATTCCTCCAAAGGTTGTCATGAGTGTCGAGCGTAGGAATGCGGCAGGCGGCTGCCTATGGTGCGTTCGTACCAAGCCCTCCCCGCGTTTGCTGGGGAGGCTTGTTTCGGACAGGAGATCCGGCCGCCTGTGCGGCATGTTCTAAGCTTGGGCCTTCCTGTCTCTCACCTCACCATGCGCATCCTCGGCATCGACCCCGGACTCAACACCACCGGCTACGGCGTGATCGATGCCCATGGGCAACGTCTGGGCTATCAGGCCAGCGGCGCTATCCGTATCCCGAAGGGCACGCTGCCCGAGCGTCTGAAGACGCTGTTCGACGGCGTGAGCGAGGTGGCGCGGCAGGCGGGCGCCGAGGTCGCGGTGGTGGAGATCGTGTTCGTCAACGTCAACCCGCAGTCCACCCTGTTGCTGGGGCAGGCGCGCGGCGCGGCCATAGCCGCGCTGGTGGCGCAAGGGCTGCCGGTGGTCGAGTACACCGCGTTGCAACTTAAAAAATCCATCGTCGGCTACGGCCGCGCCAGCAAGTCGCAGATGCAGGAGATGGTGACGCGGCTGCTGGCCTTGCCGGGCCAGCCCGGACCGGACGCGGCCGATGCACTCGGGCTGGCGATCTGCCACGCGCATGCCCAGCGCGGCCTGGCGGCGCTGCATCAGGCGTCTTCTCCTGCGAATGTGGGCAGGGTCGACATGGCCAGTGGCAAGCTCAGCGCGGCGCAACTGCGCGGTATGCGGGTGCGCGGGGGGCGGCTGATCGGTTGACGGCGGCAGCTGAGTGCCCCCAGACCTGCCTCTGCGCGTCAGGCCCCCCGAGGGGGTGAGAAACACTTGGGGCGGCCCGGCGTGTTTCTCAGCAGGTGCGGATGCATCTGCTTACATGCCGCGCGCGGTTCTTGCTTGATGATTCGGGTTCGTTTTCAAGCCGGATCTTTCACAAGGAGAACCTGATGCCTTCATCGTTGCGATTGACTGGAATGTCTTTGGCGCTGTTTGCCGGTCTGGGGCTGTCGGCCCATGCGGCCCATGCGGCCGATCGGCGCGTGGTGCTTGGCGTGGCCGTGCCGCTGTCTGGCCCCCTGGCCGCCAGCGGGCAGGATGCGGTCAACGGGGTGCAAATGGCGCTGAACCAACTCAATGCCGAGCACGCCCGGATTGGCGGCAAGCCGGTGCGCTGGGCGATGGACGTCGAAGATGACCAGGGCCTGCCCACTCAAGCCACACTGGTGGCGCAGAAGCTGGTGGATGAGGGCGTGAGCGGTGTCGTCGGCCATCAGACCTCGGGCTGCACCTTTCCGGCCGCGCGCATTTACGCCCGGGCGGGCATTCCGCAGATCACGCCATCTTCCACCTCACCGAAGATCGCCGAGCAGGGCTACAAGACCTTCTTTCGCCTGATCGCCAACGACAACGCCCTGGGCGCCGGGCTGGCCGAGTATGCCCACGACACCTTGCATGTGCAGCGCGTGGCGGTGGTGGACGACCGTACCGCCTACGGCCAAGGACTGGCCGATGTGTTCTCGGCCAAGGCGAAGAAGCTCGGCATGGACGTGGTGGACCGCGAGTACACCGATGACAAATCCACTGATTTTTCCGCCATCCTCACCCGCATCAAGGCCGACCATCCGCAGGTGATCTTCTACGGCGGCATGTACAGCCAGGCTGGCCCGCTGGTGCGGCAGATGCGCCAGATCGGCATGACGGCACGCCTGCTGGGGGGCGACGGCATCTGCGCGCCCATCATGGCCAAGGTGGCTGGCGATGCGGTCAACGGCACGATTTGCGCCCAGGGCGGCGCGCCGCTCTCTGAGCTGCCCAAGGGCAAGGCCTGGAAGGCGCGTTACGACGCCGAGTTCGGTGCCGCCGCCTTCCAGCTCTATTCACCCAACGCCTATGACGCGGCCATGGTGCTGGCGCACGCGATGATGAAGGCGGGGTCGAGCGACCCGAAGGTCTATCTGCCGTATATCCGCCACATCGACTACGACGGCGTGACCGATAGCGATATTCATTTCACCGCAACGGGGGAACTGGCCGACCCCAGCATCACCCTGTCGGAGTTTGAGCACGGTGTGAAAGTGCCGCTGGCGGTGGAGCAGGTGAGATAACGATGCACGGTGTCTGCGACATCACGCAGCACAGGGGCTGTCGGCGGCTCGGGCTTTGAGTTCGGGTTCAGGCCTTCTGCTCAGCCTCCAGATAGGCCAGGCTGATGTACTTGCCGATGTTGTTGTCCCAACCGGCCGTGTCTTTGGCCTTGGACGCCACGCGTGGATCGGCCTTGGCCGCGGCGATGGCGGCTTCGGGGCCGGCCAAGTCGTGCGCCGCTTTCTGCGCATGTTCCCAGATGGCGGCAAACAGCTCGCGTTGCCAGACCATCACGGCCTGTCCCGCATGGCCGTGGCCGGGCAGCCAGTTGCTGCCGGGGATGTTCTGCGCCAGCTTGTCCATGTAGTGGAGCGAGCCGGGGTAGGAGCCGTCGTCCATATTGGCGATGCGGCGGTTCATCAACACGTCGCCCACATGGGTCATTTTGTCCTGTACCACTTCTATGCAGACATCCGAGGGGGTGTGGGCTGTGCCGTAGTGATGCGCGCGCAGGGTGACGTCGCCGAAGTCGAACACGTCGCCGTGCTTCACGTCGCGGTTGGGGGCGACGATGCGCGTGCCCGCGCTGGACTGGTTGGTCCACTTGAGCATGGCCTGCTGCCATTCGGTGCCGGTGGCGCCCGCGATCTGCTCGCGAGTCTGCGGCATGGCGTAGATCGGCAGATCCTGCCCGTAGGCGCTCACAAAAGCATCGTTGCCTAGCCAGTGATCGCCGTGATAGTGCGAATTGAACACCGCAATCACCGGCTTGTCGCTCACCTTGGGCAACTGCCGGATGACCATCTCGCCGATCTGCACCGAGGCGCCAGAGTCGAGGATGATCAAGCCTTTGGCGGTTTTCACCGCCGTGATATTGCTCATCATGCCCTGATTGCTCTCGGTGGGAAAGCCATCGGCGGCGTAGATCACATAGACATGATCGGAAATCTGGGTGAACGGCACATCGGGCACCTTGGGGCCGCGAATGAAGTCCACCGCGTCGGCGGCGAAGGCGGCAAGGTGCGGCGCGGCGGCGCCAGCGGCGGCCAGCCCGGCCGCGCTGAAACCCCAGCCCATCAGGCGGCGGCGCTGGGCGCTGAAGGCGGGGGAATGCGGGCGGAAGAAAGTCATGGCGGGCCTATACATTTGGATACAAATCCCTATTGTCCTCCTGAACCGCATTGGCGCAATGCCGGGGAATTCCCGGATTACTGCAGGAAAGCAGACTATTTCAGGAGTCGTACGACGCCCGCACCGCGACGGCTCAGGGCGGGGGTTGATCGGCGTGATCGCCCTGCAGCCAATCGAGGCCCAGCTCCCGGGCGACATCGACCAGGGCTGGCTGATCGATCTGATCGACCTGGTCGGCCACAGTGAGGCAGTCGAGCTGTTTGGCCAGTCGCACGATGGACGACAGAATGAGATGCGCCTTGGGCGCGGTGGCCGCGCGCTTCAGGTGCGCCGCGTGGATTTTGAGGAAGCGGATGGGTAGCTCGGTCCAGTGCGCCAGGGTGGGCAGGTCAGGGCCCGATTGTTTGAGTGCGAGCCGCGCTCCGGCGTCCAGCCAGGGCTGCAGCGCGGTGCATGCCGCATCGAGGTCGAGTTGCTGCGCACGAAAGTCGAGTTCGAGCACGATATGCCCCAGCAGCTGGTCTTGCGGGCTGTGTGCGGTGCGCTGGAGAAAGTCGTCGAGCAGGGCATGCATCAGGGTCGGTCGGCGCAACAGGTCGGCCGAGAGATTGATGAAGCAGTCGCCCTGCAACCGCCCTTGCAGACAGTCTTCCAGTACGAGCGGAATCACCTTTTCGTCCACCCAGTAGGCTCGGTGCATCTGCTGCAACGCCGGCATGAAGCGGGCGGCTTTCAGTGGGGTTCCGTCGGGCAGGCGCATGCGCGCAAATCCCTCCTGGCCAACTTGCGCACCCGTTGCCAGCGAGATGATGGGCTGGTAGATCAGATCGAGTCGACCCGCACGCAGCGCCTCCTGCGCCTGGCTCGCCAAATCGAGTACGCCTTCCCCTGTCATGCGTTCATGCCACACGCAGTTGCGCCCGGCCTGCTTGGCCTCGTAGAGCGAAAAATCGGCTCGCTGCAACATCTGTTCGAGCGTGTCGCCACGGTCGGGCGATGCGGCGCTCACCCCCGCGCTGATCGTCAGCGGAATGGGCTGACGTCCCTGCTTCAGTTCGAGTGCCTGCACCTCGGCGCGAATGCGCTCGGCTATCGCGATGGCCTGTTCGAGCGAGGTGTGCGGTAGCAGGCACAGGAACTCCTCGCCGCCCCAGCGGGCGAGATGATCGTCTGCCCTGAGTGCGCCCTGAATGGCGCGTGCGACTAGCCGCAGTGCTTCGTCACCTGCAGCATGGCCGTGTTGATCGTTGACCCGCTTGAAGTGGTCGAGATCGAGCAGAATGTTGCTGAACGTTGCCCCAGTACGCAGAAAGCTGGCGTGGGTGCGGCCCAATTCGTCGAGCATGCCGACGCGGTTGAGAGCCTGGGTGAGGGCGTCGTGCCGGGCCTGGTGGTGGAGTCTGGCCTGCAAGGCGCGCTGCTCGCGCACGTCGCGTAGCACGATGATGCAGCCCTCCTCTGCCTCACTGAGTGGAATCACCGTGAGATCGACATCTGACCAGTCGGCCTCGGTTGCATGCAACCGACACCGACCGTTCAGGGTGTGCAATTGCTGCTTGGCGCGGGCTTCGTCGACCACGGAGCGGATGTCGCCCGATTCCAGAGCGAGGACGGTTTCAATCGGCCGATCGAGTGCGTAGTCGATCAGCTTCAAGCCCAGCAGATCGGCCGCTGCGTGATTCAGAAATTCGATACGGCGCTGCGGGTCCAGCGTCAGCACGCCGTCCGACAAAGCCATCAGGGTGACCGCGGCCCGCTCGCGCTCATGCCGAATGGCGTTTTCCAGTGCAACGCGGTCAGAGATGTCGCGGATCGTGCCCACGCTGCCCAGAAAGGCGCCGTCGCCGTCGTACAGCACGCGCAGATCGACCTCGATCCAGACGAACGATCCGTCGCAGCGCAGCAGCCGTTTGGTGTGACGCGACGCGGATATTTCGCCGGATTCGAGCTGCTGCTTGCGCAGGCTGTTGGCAGGGCGGTCGTCGGGGTAGACGAAGTCGAGGATGTTGCGGCCCAGCGATTCCTCGACAGTAAAGCCCGTCAGTGTGGTCCAGGCCGGGCTCAGGTAAGACCAGAAGGTCTTGCCACGGGTGCGGAACACCACGTCCCGCAGACTGCCGATGAAATCGGCCGGCTCAGTATCGCGCTCGGCGCTCGTCTCGGGGGCGTGTGCCTGCATGATTTCGTTCCGGTATCAAGTCAGCAATATCGGGCTGCTTGCGAAACGGAACCGGCCGTTCGGCTCAGAACCCTTCGGTAGAGGTGAACAGCCCGACGCGCAGATCCTTGGCGGTGTAGATCTCACGGCCATCGACGAGCATGGCGCCGTCGCCGATGCCCATGACCAGGCGGCTGTTGATCACGCGCTTGAGGTCGATGCGGTACTGCACCAATTTGGCCGTGGGCAGCACCTGGCCGGTGAACTTCACCTCGCCCACACCCAGCGCGCGGCCGCGGCCCAGCCCGCCCATCCAGCCGAGGTAAAAGCCGACGAGCTGCCACATGGCGTCCAGCCCCAGGCAGCCGGGCATCACCGGATCGCCCTGAAAGTGCACGCCGAAGAACCACAGGTCGGGGTGGATGTCGAGTTCGGCCTCGATTACCCCCTTGCCATAGGTGCCACCCTCGTCGGCGATGCGGGTGATGCGGTCCATCATCAGCATTTCGCGCAGCGGGAGCTGGGCGTTGCCGGGGCCGAACAGGCGGCCCTCGCCACAGGTGATGAGGTCTTCTTTGCTGTAGGAGGAAGGTCGGGTCATGGAAGGTCGTCGCAGAACAATCCGCGAATGTTAGCGGTTGCGGCTGCTACAGTTTCGCCCATGATCGGACGACTGCACGGCACCCTGCTCGACAAATCCCCTCCGCAGCTTCTGCTCGACGTGGGCGGCGTGGGCTACGAGGTGGACGTGCCGATGAGCACGCTGTACGACCTTCCCGTCGTGGGGCAGACCGTCACCCTGCTCATCCACACCGTCATCCGCGAAGACGCGCATCTGCTCTACGGCTTCGCCACCGCGGCCGAGCGCGGTACGTTTCGCGAGTTGCTCAAGATCAGCGGCATTGGTCCGCGCATTGCGCTGGCCGTGCTCTCCGGTCTGAGCGTGAGCGAGATTGCCCAAGCCGTCACTCAGCAGGACACCGTTCGCTTCACCCGCGTGCCGGGCATCGGCAAAAAGACCGCCGAACGCCTGCTGCTCGAACTCAAGGGCAAGCTCGGCGCCGATCTGGGCGGCGGCGCATCAACCGCGGCTGCGGGCAGCGCTTCCGATGTGCTGCAGGCCCTCATCGCGCTGGGCTATTCCGAGCGCGAAGCAGCGGCCGCCGCCAAGGCGCTGCCGGAAGGCTGCAGTGTGGATGACGGCATCCGCCAGGCGCTGAAAAGCCTCGCCCGCTGAACTAGCCTCACGCTTCGACTTGGGCGCGGCTCAGGCGCAAATCGGGCGCAAATCGGTTGTCCGGTTGCGACAAAACGTTATCCATCCGTATGGTTTGAAACCAGATGTTGCCCTGAGGAACTTGGTCACGGAACCGACATTTGCGCTCTCAAGAATCACGGTCGTTGCGTGAAGCACGGGCTGCAATCAGCCCCCACGCGATCCATCGTTCACATTCTTCAGGGAGTTTCACCATGTTGCGCCAAACCCTTCTGGCCTCGGCGGTTGCCGTGGCCGCCATCACGCTGGCCGCCTGCGGCGGCGGCTCCGATGCTGTGGCCACCGTGCCCGGCACCAGCTACACCGCGGCCCGCGCGCTCGCCACGGCCACGCCGATCAAGCACGTGGTCGTGCTGTATCAGGAAAACGTGTCGTTCGACCACTACTACGCCACCTACCCGAACGCGACCAATCCCCCGGGTGAGCCCGCGTTCACCGCCAAGGCGGGCACGCCAGCGATCAACAATCTGGTCACCGCCAAACTGATGACCGGCAACCCCAACTTCACCAACACCGCCAACGGCACCGATGCCGCCGAGCCCTACCGCCTCGACCGCACCCAGGCCGCCACGGCCGACCAGAACCACGCCTATACCGCCGAGCAGCAGGCTTACGACGGCGGCAAGGCCGACCTGTTCCCCAAATACACCGGCAAGGCGACGACGGGTGGCGTGGGCGCCTTCGGTACCAAGGGCCAGGTCATGGGCTATTACGACGGCAACACCGTCACCGCGCTGTGGAACTACGCGCAGAACTTCGCCCTGAGTGACGACGCCTATACCGACACCTACGGCCCGTCCACGCCCGGCGCGCTCGAAGCGGTGAGCGGCCAGACCAACGGCATGATCATCGGCGCCACCAGCAAGAAGCCGTTCACCATGGCGACCTACTCGTACTACATCAACGATGGTCAGGGCGGCTACACCATGATCAACGACGTCGATCCTGCGGGCGACATCTGCTCCAGCACCACCGATCAAGTGTCCATGTCGGGCAAGAACATCGGCGATCTGCTCAACGGCAAGAACATTTCCTGGGGCGGTTTCATGGGCGGGTTCAACCTCAGCGTGACCAATCCCAACGGCACCACCGGCTGCAAGCGCAGCACCTTCTCGCCGGTGGTCAACTCCACTGTGGGCGACTACATCCAGCACCACAACTGGTTCCAGTACTACAAGAGCACGGCCAACCCCACGCACGCCCGCCCGAGCTCGACCCTGGCCATCGGCCACACTCTGGAAACCGACAACAAGACCGCCGATCCGGCCAACCACGAATACGGCCTGCAGGACTTCTTCGCCGCCGTGAAGGCCGGCAATATGCCCGCGGTGGCCTATCTGAAGGCACCGGCCTTCGAGGACGGCCATGCCGGCTATTCCGATCCGCTGGACGAGCAGGCCTTCGTGTCGCAGGTCGTCAACTTCCTGGAGCAGCAGCCGCAATGGAGCAGCACCGCAGTGATCGTCACCTGGGACGATTCCGATGGCTGGTATGACCATGCGTTTGCCAACACCACCAATCCCTCGGCCGATAGCCAAGCTGACCAGCTCGATGGGGCAGGCGTGTGCGGCAAGGGCACGCCGATGAATGGCGTGAACGGCAAGCCGGTCAATGGCCGCTGCGGTCCGGGCACGCGCATTCCCTTCCTGGTGATCTCGCCCTGGGCCAAGACCAACTATGTGAGCAACACGCCCATCAGCCAGGCGTCCATCGTGAAGTTCATCGAGGACAACTGGCTGGGCGGCGAGCGTTTGGGCGGCGGATCGTTTGATGCCACGGCAGGCTCGATCAACAACCTGTTCGACTTCAGCAAGTCGGCGGGCAGCGCGCCCAAGGTGTTCGTCGATCCGGCGCAGGGCACGGTGCTGAGCGCCCCTCCCGCTGGCAGCCTGACGCCGCAGTTCAACGCCTCGCTGTTCACCAAGCAAAGCTGATCGGCTGAACAGGCCTTAGCTGCAGACCGCCCTGCTCGGGGCGGTCTTTTCCCGTGGCAGCCTCTGGGTGCGCCACCGGAAAAGATGCGAAATCTGCCGAAAACCGCCATGACAACCTCTACGCCGACCCCTAACGCTTTAGGTGTTTCGCCCACGCAAGCCGCGCCAGGCGCTTTGCGCCGTGTCCACTGGGGGCGCCGCATCGCTGCCGGAGCTGCCATCCTGCTCGGGTGTGGGGTCGCAGGCCTGGCCTGGGGTATGCACGAGCAGCCCGCTATCGCGCCTATCGAGTGGCTCACGCATCCGGTGGACAGCGTGACCTTTGCGCTGGGCGGTAATCCGCATCCGGTGCAGCTGGTGCTGCCGCAGCAGCAGCCCCTGTCGGCGGTGGCGCTGCTGGGGCGTCAGCTATTTTTTGATACGGCGCTATCGGGCTCCGGCAAGCAGTCTTGCGCGTCCTGTCACGACCCGTCCAATGGCTACAACCCGCCGCCGGGCAGCGGGCCGGTGATGCTGGGCGGGCCGAATATGACTTCACATGGCTTTCGCCCGCCGCCGTCGCTGGCCTATCTCTACCGGCAGCAGCCGTTCTCCATCGGCCCCGACAACGAGGAGAACGAAACCATCACCCTGCAGCAGCTCGCAGCCCTGGGGCAGGCCAGCCAGCGGGCGAAGAAGACCGCGCAGAGCACGGCGCAGGCCGCGCAAAATCTGGTGCCCACCGGCGGGTTGTTCTGGGACGGGCGGGTGAACACCCTGCAGCAGCAGGCAGACGGCCCGATGTTCAACCCGGTGGAGATGGACGCGGGCACGCCGCAGCGGGTGGCCGCCATCATCGAGCGCCAGCCTTATGCCAAGGTGTTTCTGCAGCTCTTCGGCCCCAATGTGTTTGAAGACCCGAAGCAGACGGTTTCCGAGGCGCTGTTCGCTATCGCCCGTTACCAGATCGAAGACCCGAAATTTCACGCTTTCAACAGCAAATATGACGCCTGGCTGCAGGGCAAGGCGAGCCTGACTCCGCAGGAGATGCGTGGTTATCTGGCTTTCAACGATGTGAAAAAGGCCGATTGCGCTGCCTGCCATCTCGATCAGCCGACCAAGGACCATCTGCCGCCGCTATTCACCGACACACAGTACGAGGCGCTGGGCGTGCCGCGCAATCCGTACATTCCGGCGAACCAGAATCCGCACTATTTCGATATCGGTCTGTGCGGCCCCTTCCGCACCGACCTGAAAAACCAGCCGCAGTATTGCGGCATGTTCCTCACCCCCACGCTGCGCAACGTGGCGCAGCGGCCGGTGTACTTCCACAACGGCGTCTATCACTCGCTCAAGCAGGTGCTGGATTTCTACAATTTCCGCGACGTGCAGCCGGGCAAGATCTATCCCACCGTGGACGGCCAGGTGCAGAAGTACGACGATCTGCCGCCGCAGTACCGCGCCAATGTGGACGTGACCGATCCGCCGCTCAACCGCAAGCTGGGCGAGAAGCCCGCGATGACCGCGCAGGACATGCGCGACATCATCGCCTTCCTGCACACCCTCAACGACGGCTACTCGCCGCTCAAGCCGACTTCGTAAGACGCGGCTTCAAGCGGCGAGGGCTGGCGGGTTCAACCGCTCGCACAGACTGGCGAACAATTGCCGCAGGTCGAGCCTGGCGCCGCCATGCAGGTGCGAGCGCAAGGCGCCCTCGGGCGACACCCAGTGCAGGGTGCCCATGCGGCGGATGGCGTAGCCACGCTGATGCACGCCTTGCACGATGGCCCATTCGCTGCCCGCCTGCTCATGCAACAGCACGCGACCGAGTGCGGCCGAAACGGCGTGCAGCGCCTCGGGCGTGAGCGCGGCCGGGGAAGCTTGGGCGATGACTTCCTGGAGCAGAGGCAAATCTTGCAAAGTGCCGCTGAGCACATCGCCGCGGCCCTGGGCGAGCAGCAGCGCGTCGGCTTGCTGCAGCCATTGCGCGAGCTGCTGCGTATCGGACGGTTCAAGATGGAACAGACGCATCACGGTCTCCTGTCAACCCGCTTTGGGCATGCAGCAGCTTTTACGCCCAATGAGATGACAAATCATGTGCTTCCGAGTGAGGAGTGGGGTTTTTGTGCGCCGCAACTTTGCGTCTAGGTGCTCAGCGTCTGCAGGACAATCTGCGCATGTCTTCCCACGCCACCGCCCCGCGGTCTGAATCGGCCCGCATGCACATCGCCCCGGATTTCGCGGGGATGGAGCTGCTGACGGCGCGGTTCTGGTCGCATGTCTACACGCCTCATGTGCACGACACCTTCGCCATCGCAGTCATCGAACACGGTGTGGAGCACTTTCGCTGTGGCAGGGCAAGCCATGACGCACCGGCCGGTACCGTGGCCGTGGTGCCACCGGGTGAAGTGCATGACGGCCAGCGGGGCTGCGACGCGGGTTGGAGCTACCGGGTGTTCTACCCGCAGCCCGAATTGCTGGGTGCCTTGATGGCCGAGCTGCGCGACGGCGATGCGCGTCTGCCGGTGTTCGATCGGGTGGTGTTCGATGACCCGGCGTTGTTCCGTGCTTTGCAGGGCTTGCACGCCGCGCTGATCGCTTCCAGCGACCCGTTGCTTCGCAGCTGCGCCTGGCGCGAGGCCATGACGCCGCTGTTGCGCCACGCCGGGGTGGTCGAGTCCGTGACGGGACGCGAGGATGCAGCCGTGCGTCGAGCGCAGGAGCTGCTGCGTGCCGACACCGACGCGACGCTGACCCTCGACGACCTCGCGCGCGAAGTAGGCCTGAGCCCCTGGCACCTCAATCGCGTGTTTTCGCGGACCGTCGGGCTGCCGCCCCATGCCTGGCGCAACCAGTGGCGGCTGGCGCAGGCCAAGCGCCTGCTGCGCGGCGGGATGGCCCCGGCCGAGGTGGCGGCGAGTCTGGGCTTTGCCGACCAGTCGCATCTGCATCGGCTGTTCAAACGCGCGTTCGGGGTCACGCCAAGCGGCTACGCCCCGCGCAAGAACGTTCAAGACGAGGCGCTGCCATGCGGGTAATCTGCTCGCATGAATGCCATGCCATCTTGCCCGGATCGCCAGGCCGCGGGCCGGGCGACCGAACTGCGCCACGGCGCGCGTGACACCCTGCCGCTGCTCCTGGGCGCAGCGCCCTTCGGCCTGATTTTCGGTGCGCTGGCCTCGGCCAGCCCACTGGGCATGGCCGGGGCGCTGGCCATGTCGGCGCTGGTGTTTGCCGGGTCGGCGCAATTCATCGCCCTGAGCCTGCTGGGCAGTGGCGCCAGCGCGCTGGTCGTGGTG